>DAHUXF010000792.1 GCA_027307295.1 Acidobacteriaceae bacterium | reverse complement strand
CTTTACGCTTACGGGATGGCTGCTCAAAAAGCCCTTTGAATATGACGTCACCTGGATCACCAAGAAGAAACTGCAACGCATGTTTCCCGGATGCCAGATCACCACAGAGCGATTTCTGCTGCTGCCAAAGTCTTTTACTGTCACTAATTAAGGCGGTTCCTGGGTTGGCGTACCTTTCTTCACCGCAGATCTGCGCAGAACGCAGAGGAATAAAAACCTACCACTGATTTACACAGATGACACTGATTAGGAAAGTTTCTGCCAAATAAGATCTGATCAGCGTCCATCTACATAAATCACGCCGCAATTTTCTTCGTTCGTGTTTCTTCGTGTCCTTGATGGTTCAAGTATGAGTGCACATCAGGAAGATCATCAGCCGTTTCAATGCGAAAAGCGTGCCGTAATCGCGCGACCGGCAATCTGATGGAAGATGCCACGCAGCCGACGAAAAGCCGCTTGTTAGTGCTTGCGGTTCTGGATGGCCGCCGCAGTCCCCGCGTCACCGCCGCTATACGTCGTACCAGAGAATAAATCGTTGAAATAGTGGCGCGCCTTTACTGCCCAAAAATGGTAGTTTTGCTGCGTTGCGCCGTTGTGTTATTGTTCGTGCGGGAATACCGCACGTGGGAGC
>DAHUXF010000791.1 GCA_027307295.1 Acidobacteriaceae bacterium | reverse complement strand
CATCTTTGAAGCCGCTGTCAACGTGTCCAGGGCCGGCGTAAAAGTTTTTCCTGAGGTCATGATTCCGCTGGTTGGCATGATGAAAGAGATGGAAAACCAGGGCGCGATTGTCCGCCAGGCCGCCGAGCAGGTCTTTAAGGAAAAGGGAACGAAGGTGGATTATCTGGTGGGGACCATGATTGAGCTGCCGCGCGCCTGCACCGTGGCTGATCAGATTGCCGCCGATGCGGAATTCTTTAGCTTTGGCACCAACGATCTCACCCAGACCGCCTACGGCTTTTCCCGCGACGACATCAGCAAGTTTCTGCCGGCGTATATTGAACGCGGCATCTTAAAGAGCGATCCTTTCGCCACCATTGATCAGGAAGGCGTTGGTGAGTTGATGGAGATTGCGGTGAAGAAAGGCCGGAAGACGCGGCCCACGTTGAAGATTGGCATCTGCGGCGAACATGGAGGCGATCCCGCATCTGTGGAGTTCTGCCACAAACTGGGATTGAACTATGTTTCCTGTTCGCCCTACCGCGTTCCGATCGCACGCCTGGCGGCGGCGCAGGCAGCGATTTCGGGTGATAAGTCCGAAGCCATGCGCACCGCGTAATAAGGTCAAAATCGTGGATTGATTTTGTTGAGGG
>DAHUXF010000790.1 GCA_027307295.1 Acidobacteriaceae bacterium | reverse complement strand
TCGCTCGTGACCGCAAGGTAATCTTTTACTACAACTCCGGGGCCCCCCGCTTGCCAGCCGATTCCCCATCGGCCCGCCCAGATAGAGACGCCCCTGCCACCGTTGTGATGCCGCGTTCGTCTCCCACAGATCAGCCTTCCTCCGTGGCCCCCTGTGTTCTGGTTTTCTTGGCGGCCGCGATCGAAAGCGCCGGTTACCTTAGGCCAGTGACCTCGGTAATCTTGCCCCCGTTCCGCACCTGACGCATACTCGCTTCACCTACCACAGAACCTGGGAGACGGGGTTGGGAGTGGAGATTAGGGTCGCCACTGTCAGCCCCGATTTTTTTGCTCTTTTGCCCCTGACTCACCCTGATCACTACCCCAGTACCCTCCCCAGCGCTCCTCGCATCTAATACAATCAACACAATAGAATCATCATATTCGATCTCCCAAGTGAGGCTTAATGCGCAAACCCCTCGTTCTGTGCTTGCTCGCCTGTTTGACGATCACCGGTAGCATCGCCGCCCAAGCCCAAGATTCCAAAGACAATGCCACCGCGGCAGGCAGCCCCCAAGCTGCCGGAACCGCTTCTCCAAACCAACCCCAAGAGGCAAAAGACAACTCCAAGGCGGTAGATAGGATCGAGGCTGCC
>DAHUXF010000078.1 GCA_027307295.1 Acidobacteriaceae bacterium | reverse complement strand
CGCATATGTGGAGAATTTGTACCCGCGACGATATTCGAACTTGTCGGCCGCGCGCATCAGGCCGATGTTGCCTTCCTGAATCAGGTCAAGGAACTGCAACCCGCGGTTGGTATATTTTTTGGCGATGGAAACCACCAGGCGAAGGTTGGCTTCAATCAGCTCGCGCTTGGCGGCTTCCGCGTCCACGTCGCCCTGGATGATTTCGCGCTGCGTGCGGCGAAGCTCCTGGTAACTGACGCCGGTTTCCAGCTCGTGCTTTTCCAGATCGGTACGGTGCTGGCGCTGGATGCGGCGAAATTCGCGCTTGGTGTCCTCAACGCGCGTGGCTTCAATCTTCTTTTCCAGATTGTTGATCTGGCGATCGAGCGAGCGCATGCCGTCCACGGTCTTATTCACGCGGTCAATCAGGCGCTTACGCTCCGGATTGGTGAACTTCAGCCCGCGGATGCCGCCGGAAACCTGCACCTGGGCGCGGCCCAGCGACCAGCGGAATTTGCGAAACTCCTTCGGCTTTTTCTTTTGCTGGACAGCCTGCAACTTTTCTTCCAGCTGCTGTACTTTCTTGTAATGCTTGCCGACGTCATCAATCTGCCCGACAAAGTCTTTCAGCCGGGCCTGCACAATTTCCTCTGTGATCTCCTCTTCATCAAACGCGACCAGTTCCTTAATGGAGCGGACGCCCTTCTTCAGGTCCTCGCCCAGGGAAAGAATTTCCTTGATGACGATGGGAGAGCGGGAAAGCGCTTTAAGCACGCGCAACTGGCCGCGCTCAATGCGTTTTGCAATTTCAACTTCGCCTTCGCGCGTGAGCAGCGGGACCGTGCCCATCTCGCGCAGGTACATGCGCACCGGGTCGTTCGTCTTCTCGAGCGCGCCGGGCGTCAGATCAAGTTCAACATCTTCGCCTTCTTCAATGTCTTCAAACTTCTGTTCAGAAGGCAGTCCTTTGCCTGCATCCAGGACATCAATGCCCTGGGTCCCGATCGTAGTCAGCAGGTCGTCAAGATCGTCTGGAGAGTGGACATCACCGGGAATTAGGTCATTGACCTGGTCATAGGTGAGATATCCCTTTTCTTTGCCTGCATCGATCAGTTTTTTTATGTCGTCAAATTTATCTTCTAGAGCCAAACCACGACCTCATTTTTTTCGTGACAATACGGGGCTGTACGCTCGTATCCACTTAAGAATATCGGCGGGAAATTAGGTTTGGAATGCGCGCACGTCCCGAGAGTACTAAGGTTAACACAGTCTGACCCGCAAGGAAAGCGCCCCCAACCGATGCACCTGCCGCGAAACAAAGAAGATATCAGCCCCGTGAGCCTGTGAATTTCCCTCTATTTTCCCTGATATATATAGATGCGGAGCGGCTGCCGGGGTTTCGTAAAGCTTCCATAGCAAAAATGGAGAAATTATCGCGTAGAACCATAGGGTTAAGGCAAAAGCACCCATCCAAGGCCGCATATCGTAGACTGTACTGCCGTTTTCCACGTTCTGCATACGTTCAGCTGAAAAGGCGCCTAAATGTCCACGGCCACTGCAACTCAATCCGCAGCACAAAACAAGTTCAAACCTGGGGGCTTGGCGCTGGCTGTTGCGTTCGGGTTGGCCCTGCACTTTATTCCTCTCACTCATGAACTGACCGCTCCGGCGCGGCTCATCCTGCAGATCACGGGATTTACGGTGGTGCTGTGGGTCTTTCAGGTCATCAATCCCGGCATTGTCTCCGTGCTGATGATGGGGCTGATGCTGCTTGCGGGGGTGCGTCCGCCTTCTGTCTTCAGCGGATTTTCCAGCGGCGGCTTCTGGGTGCTGGTCTGCGTTCTCTTCTATGGCTTTGCCATGCAGCAGACCGGGCTGGCGCAGCGCATGTCGTATTACGTGCTCTCGCTGTTTCCCGGAACTTATACCGGCGTGATGTCTGCGTTCCTAGTGATCGGGACGGTGCTGGCGCTGGGAATTCCCTCCATGACCGTACGCACCGCCATCATGGTGCCTATCGCCTGGGCCCTGGTTCAGTCCGTGGGCCTGGCGCCGCGCAGCCGCGGCTCAGCGCTGATTATGATTACCTGTGTGGAGATGGCGGTCTTTCCTGGCTGCGCCTTCCTTTATGGTTCGTTGTTCGGCCCGGTAGTGGACCAGCTCTTCCACGCCCGCCAGTTGCCTATCTCCTGGCTCAGTTACGCGCAGGTCCTTACGGCGCCCGTGCTGGCCATCTGCGTAGCGCTGATTTTTCTGAACCGGCTGGCGCTCCCGCCGGAAGCTCCGTTGAACGTGAGCGCCAGCTTTGGCCGCCAGCGCCTGCAAGCTTTGGGCAGGATCTCGCGCGGTGAATGGATCACCGCCGCCGTAGTGCTGGCTTCCATTGCATTCTGGGCCACGGACCGCTACCACCATCTGCCATCATTTTTGCCAGGAATGTTTGGACTATCAGTGCTTGCGCTGTGTGGCATTGTGCGCGACAAAGATATCAGCACCGGAATCTCATGGCCGCTGGTGCTGTTCATGGGCGGCGTCTTCAGCCTGGCATCCGTGGTGCAGGAATACAAAGTCACGGACTGGCTGGCCGGACAGGTGCTGCCTTCAGTCACCCAACTGGCGGGGAGCGCTTTGATTTTTCTGGTGGTAATTGGGCTGGTAATGTATCTGGCCAGATTTCTCGACCCCTCTGGCGTGCTGGCCATTCCCATGGTCTTTCTGCCTGTGGTGGACGTTGCGGCCAAAGCGGGCATTGCACCGCTGGTGACCATGGCGGCCATCCTGATCACTGCCATTCCTTTCTGGGCGTCCTACCAGAACATATGGATGGCCATGGGTGAAAACATCACTGAAGGCCAGGGCTTTACCGCCGGCCAGCGTGTTCGCCTGGCAACCGTCTATGGACTGACCGCGCTCGTGGCTCTTGCGCTGGCTGTTGGCTATTGGAAGATGTTGGGCAAGCTCTGAGCATCCTGCGCCAACATAGAGCAACTATTTCACTCTAAAAAGCCCTAAGACATTGCTCCTGGCAACGCGCAGGAATAAACTAGCTGCCGGATACTCCAGGGGGATCGCGCGTGGTTGTATTCGTCATAGCGAACATTCTGTCAGTGTTACTTGTGGCAGTCTTAGTCCAGCGCAAGCTCCATAACGAATACCCTTTCTTTTACGCCTACATACTTTTTTCCATCGTGGATTCCATCGCGATCACGCTGCTGGGCACCAGCAGCCAACTCTACTTCAATCTGTATTGGTTGAGCCAGGTTGTTTATGCGGCCCTCTCCCTGCTTGCCCTGCAGGAAGTGTTTCGCAAAGTGTTCCGGCCCTTCTATGATCTTTTTCGCTGGTTTTGGCTGGTGTTTCCAGGGGCCACGGTCCTGATTCTGGCGGCGTCGGTCAGCATCACCATCCTTTACCCTCCGCTGCAACCCGGCATACGGGGGCATGTCTACTCTTTTGCGGTGACCGCCAGCTATATTGAGCTTGGACTGTTTTGCCTGTTTTATATTCTGATGATCGTTCTGGGCATTCGCTGGCGCAGTTATGCTTTTGGCATCATCCAGGGATTCGCTATTTCAGCCGTGGGAGACCTGATGGCTTTTGGTCTCCGCTATGTCTTTGGAACAAAGTACAGGACATTCAGCCAATATGCCCCGCCCGTGGCCTTTCTTATCGCGATCATTGTATGGTTGAACACCTTTCTCCGTCCCCGTGAGCCGGAAGCGGACCATCATGCAAAAGACAGCGCCGTTGGGGAACAGGAGTCCTTTCGCACCGTTCGGTAGAACAGCTCTGGCGGTTGTGCTATCTCCATGATGCTGTGGGTATTTCCCGGCAGATGGTAAGAATTCAACCTGTTCTGTGTTGCCTGCCCCTGCCCTCCACCGGCAGGCCGGCCTCCAGCCAGTCCTTTTTCCCGCCGGTGTAATCACGCACGCGCGTATATCCCATGGCCGCCAGTTCACGGGCGGCTTTCTCTGAGACATCTCACGTGGGATCGGCGCAGTAGACCACAATGTCGGCTGTCTTTTCCGGCAGCATTGTGGAAGCCAGTGCGCGCACCTTGTCCAACGGAAGGCTGAGGGCCCCGGGAAGGTGCGTGTGGTTGTAATACTCAACGGGCAGGGTTTCAACCAGAAAGAAATAGTCTTTGCTTTCGAGCTTTTGTTTCAGCTCGTCACTCCCGATTGTCGCCAGGTCTCCAGACATTCAGGATTCTCCCTTTTCTAAATTCTCCCTCTCTATATTAGATAACTAAAATATTAGATTCCTAGGGTTGGTTTTTTAGCGGACACCGAATGCCGAACGAGAAAAATGATTCGATCAGACAGGCAACGATAGCGGGTAACTGCGGAGTTTTCCTCGTGTTAACTAGTTTGCTACTCCCCCGGAGCGCCGGTTACCGCTATGCTGCCAGACAGTGGCGATGCGCATGACAGTCCTGGCGAGCGGGAGCAGAGGCAACTGCACCGTGCTCTCAAGTTCCACGGCCAGCGTTCTGGTGGACGCCGGCATCTCCTGCCGTGAGACGCTCAAGCGCATGAGGACGGCGGGGGAAGATCCGCACAAGCTGAAAGCCATTGTCATCTCGCACGAGCATAACGATCACGTAGCCGGGTTGCAGGTGCTGGCGCGCAAACTGCAAATTCCGGTATACATCACAGAAGCCACCTACCAGAGCTGGCGGCGGTCAACAAAAGATGCAGAAGGCAAGCCGGCAAAGCTGGAACGGCGGGAACACTTCCAGTCCGGCAGAAGTTTCGCCGTGGCCGATATTACGATCACCCCATTCACCATTCCTCATGATGCCACCGACCCATGTGGATTTACCTTTACTGCGGGCGGCATCAAGCTTGGCGTTGTCACCGATCTGGGGTATCTGCCCTTCAGCGTGAAAGACCAGTTGCGCCGCTGCGACGGCCTGATGATTGAATCCAATCATGATCTGGAGATGCTGCGCAACGGGCCGTATCCCTGGATGGTGAAACAGCGGGTGATGAGCCGCGTAGGACACCTCTCCAATGCCGCGCTGGCGGAGTTTTTTGCAAAGGACTATGACGGGCAGGCGGCGTTCCTGGTCCTGGCCCATCTGTCAGAACATAATAATCATCCCGAATTGGCGCGTGAAACCGCCTATCAGGCCCTGGGCGGACGGCTGAATCTTTTTCAGTCCTGCGCCATCCAATTGGCCCAGCAGGATCAGCCATTGCAACCGCTCACCCTAGGGTGAGAAGATACTGAAGAGAACCTTATCGGGGATGAGAATCTACCTACATATAAACGGTGCGAGTCCCCATTTACAGGTCATTCAATGAGCGTTCCTTGTACGGACAGAGTCGTAGGCGACATCCTGGCAGGCTGGCGGTACGATATTTCGGGCCTGGCAGCGGAGATGCGCGGCGACTATGAAGCGCACTTTGCGGAATGTGTCCACTGCCGTTCACGCCAGCTTTGGCACCGCACCATCGATATTGGATTGATGATCGTGGCCGGCGTCTCCGCCGTCATGTTTCTGGTGGCTTTTGGAGCAGTGCGGCATTTCTCGCCGCGCCATGCGCTGGTTCTGGAACTTATCGCCCTGGCCGGCTTCCTTTTCTTCAGTGTCGTATGGCTGATTGTGGCCGTGGCCACACCAGCGCCAGTGGTGGTGGCCGACGTTGCCCGTATACAAGCCCGCCGCATTCATGAACGCCTGCCCAGCAATATCCGCGATAAGCTGCCGGAGATTACCCAGGAATTTCTGAAGGAACGCCTGGTCCGCAAGGAAGATTGTTCGTAAGCTGTATAAGCGTTTTACCGCAAACGACGCAAAGGTCGCAGAAAATCAAAGACCGGGAAATGCTTTACCACGGATCAACCCGGATGAACACGGATCAAAGGGTAAAACGATCAGGGTAAGCTGCTTTTTTAGATCAGTGTTATCTGTGGTAATCAGTGGTAGAACTTGTTCTTGCTTTTTTCGATCCGTGTCAATCAGTGGTAAAAAATTGCTGGGCAGCCTTAAATCTCCAGTGTCCCAATCAAATCGGTGATCCGCTTCACGCGATTCTCCAGGCACCAGCGCTGTAGCCCATCCACAATTTTCTCGGTCGCGCACGGGTCCCAGAAATTTGCTGTGCCCACTTGCACCGCGGCTGCGCCCGCCAGCATGAACTCCACCGCATCTTCCGCAGTGGTAATGCCGCCCATGCCAATCACCGGGATCTCTACGGTATGCGCGGCTTCATAGACCATGCGCAGGGCAATCGGCTTGATGGCCGGACCGCTCAACCCCGCCGTCACATTCGATATGCGCGGTTTGCGCGTCTTGGCATCAATGGCCATGCCTACAAACGTGTTCACCAGGGAGATTGCATCGGCCCCGGCGTTCTCCGCCGATTTCGCCATAGCGGGAATGCTGGTCACATTGGGGGAGAGCTTCACAATCAGCGGCCTGCGCGATGCGGCTTTGCAACTGGCCACCACTTCTTCCAGCAGCGCACGGTCCGTGCCAAAGACCATGCCGCCATGGGCCGTGTTGGGACATGAGACGTTCAGTTCATACGCCGTGATTCCTTCGGCTTCATTCAGGATGCGGATCGTGTCCTGGTACTCTTCGCGCGAGTAGCCAAAGACGTTGGCGATCACCACCACATTTTTCTTGGCCGCCAGCCGGGGCAGTTTCTCTTCAATAAATGCGCGCGCGCCAATGTTCTGCAGGCCGATGGAGTTCAGCATGCCCGCAGCGGTTTCAAACAGGCGCGGCGGCGGATTGCCCACCATGGGCTCGCGTGACAGCCCTTTGGTGACAAAGCCGCCAAGTTTTTCCAGCGTGATAATGTCTTCAAATTCGATTCCATATCCAAACGTGCCTGCGGACGCGATCACCGGGTTCTTGAAGGTGATTCCGGCAAAGTTCACGCTCAGATCGGGCTTGCGACTGGTTGCTGTCTCCTGCACTGCGGTAGCCATGTGGCTTTAGTGTAAACGGTGACCGCCCATGGGGCGAAATAACGGAAGGCTAAGACCGGTTCCTGCCGATGCCACAGGCTTTGCATCCTAAAAATATCTACTGGAACCACCCGCTCCGGTACGCTATCCACCAGCAGAGCACCATCAGTGGCAACGTGAGCGCCAGACTCCACCAGATGGGCACAGCAACATCCAGTGCCAGGCCCAGCACAATGAATAGCAACCAGAAAATCTTGCGTTCCATGAATACAAACCTTACCACTGATCCCCACGGATGACACTGATCCAAAGGATGCGTACCATTCGCGCGCGTGGACTGCGAATTCGTCCCGAAAATCAATGACAAAATTCTTGTTATTTGTTTTATCTCTGTGTGTCTCCGTGCCTCCGTAGTGGATGTTTCACTCCCCCGGCAAATGGTTTTTGATAAAGTAGTTGGCATTCTATGCTTGATCTTGCTTATGTTCGCGACAACCTTACCCAGATTGAAGAAATGCTGCGCCGCCGCGGGATGGACCCGGCCCAGATCCTGAGCGGGTTTCGCCAGGTGGATGAAAAACGCCGCCAGCTGATCACTCAGTCGGAGACACTGAAGGCCCAGCGCAATCGCGCGTCAGAAGAGATTGCAAAATTGAAAAAGGCCGGGCAGGATGCAAGCGCGCAAATGGAGCAGACCAAGGCCCTGCGCGCAGAAAGTGACGCGCTGGAAAAGCAGGCCGGCGAGATTGACCAGGAACTGCGCACTCTTCTGGCCGGCATTCCCAACATGCCGGATGCATCTGTGCCGGAGGGCCATTCCGCCGACGATAACAAGGAGGTGCGCAAATGGGGCGCACCGCCCGAATTTTCGTTTACGCCCAAGCCCCACTGGGAACTGGGAGAGCAACTGGGCATCCTGGACATGGAGCGCGCCGTTAAACTGACCGGCGCACGCTTTGCCGTCTACTGGGACCTGGGCGCCAAACTGGAACGCGCGTTGGCCAGCTTCATGCTTGATCTGCATACCAGCGAGCATGGCTATACGGAAGTGCTGCCGCCGTACATGGTGAATTCAGATTCGATGTATGGCACCGGGCAGCTGCCTAAGTTCGCGGCTGACTCATTCCGGGTTGAGAACCGTGATCTCTGGCTCATCCCTACAGCCGAAGTGCCGCTGACCAATCTCTATCGTGACGAAACCATTGATGCGGCGCGCCTGCCGCTTTCCGTCACCGGATACACGCCGTGTTTCCGCAGCGAAGCCGGCTCTTACGGCAAGGACGTGCGGGGAATCATCCGCCAGCACCAGTTTCAAAAGGTGGAACTGGTAAAGTTCACGCGTCCGGAGCAGTCCTATGAGCAGCATGAGCTGCTTACACGCAACGCTGAGCGTGTACTGCAACTGCTGGGACTGCACTATCGAGTCATGCTCTTGTGCACCGGCGATATGGGGGCGAGTTCTTCCAAGACCTATGACCTGGAAGTGTGGTTGCCGGGGCAAAACTTGTATCGTGAGATTTCTTCATGTTCCAACTTTGAGGCCTATCAGGCAAGGCGCGCGAACATACGTTTTCGCCCCGAGGGCAGCAAGAAGAGCGAGTTTGTCCACACGCTGAACGGTAGCGGGTTGGCCATTGGGCGCACATGGCTGGCGATTCTGGAAAACTACCAGCAAGCCGATGGCAGCGTGCTGATTCCTGAACCGTTGCGAAAGTACGTGGGCGCGGAACGGATCACGGCGAAAAAATTTTAACGAGATTGCGGGCCGGACAATGACAAGCCGCCGCAATTTGCCCGGACGTGTTTGCATAGGCGCGCCTCAAAGACACAATTACCCTTCACCCATCTGGCTTCATGTTGAGAGCGCAAAACTCGCAAATCCCTTTGCATGAACGCGGCTTGCGCGACTAAACTGAAAGCATGTCTCACATTGGGCGAACGCTGAAAGGTTACTTGTTCTGGACCCATGACCGGGGAAGCTTCCATTACGACATCATGGTAACGCTGATCCTGGCTTTTATCTTTATCGCGCCGCGTTTCATCAACTTTAAAGACCAACGAAGTGCAGAGCCGCTGCATCCAACTGGTATTGTCGTCAGCGCAGATGGAAAGATGTACCAGGTGGACGCCGCGGAAGTGGACGCCCAGGATGAAGCCATGGTGCGCGCAAATTTCCAGCGCCTGTTGCGCCCCATTGCCGGCGCCGTCAGCGTAGACCGCATGGAGCAGGTGCGCGACAGCACGGGACATGTAGTGGCGTATCGGGCATGGGTGCGTAAGTAATAAGCGTAAAGTAACGCCTAAAGTAATGAAGCCCAAAAAGTGGCGCGCAAAATAACGATGCACAAAGAAAGACGCTCAAGTGGCAGGCAGGAGCACAGAAAAAACCAAGCTTATGAGACGCAACCTGATGATGTCGATTTTATTGCTGCCGCTGGCCACTGCCCTGGGCCTGGCGCAGCAAGCTCCGCATGCCACTGCGCAGAGTTCCTTGATGCGACAAACTTTGATGCGGCCCTTGATATGGCAAACCTTGATATCGCAAACAAGGATGCAGCAAACCAGCGGCGACCAGCAAAAGAGCGCCGCACAGACCGCAGGGTCTGGCTCGGCCCCATCCGCAGACCGCGATTCGGTGCTGGAGAAAATGGATGAAACGGCCAGCAGCTTCAGGGCCGCCCAGGCCGATTTCGACTTTGAAAGCTACCAGAAGATCGTGCAGGAAAGCGACCATCAGAAAGGGCGGATTTATTTCCGCCGCACCAAGAACGGCGTGGACGCGGCATTTGACATGGTCGGTCCGGCCCCCAAGCAGGTAGTTTACAAAGAGGGCAAGCTTTACATCTACGAAAAAAAGATTGAACAGGTAACGGAACGTACCGTGGGCTCCAACAAATCTGACGTGGAAGCTTTTCTCAGCCTGGGCTTTGGGGCCCGGGGCGACGAGCTGCTGCGCGACTATGAAGTG
>DAHUXF010000789.1 GCA_027307295.1 Acidobacteriaceae bacterium | reverse complement strand
GTTTTGCACGCAGGACACCCGATCCACACATGCTTTTGTCCAAAGAATATGTGGGCTATCTAGCCCGCGAAGTCACCAAGAAACTGATTGCTGGCAAGCTCATCGAGACTGCGACGGTGCCCGCGGTCACTGAGCGCGTGCATGCAGCGCTGGTGGACGAGCTCACGCTCGAAGACCGCATCAACGACGAGGTGCGAGTGATCCTCGAGGCCTACTCCGAGGAAATGCGCAAGAGCGGCGCCAACTACCAGGAGATGTTCCGCAAGGTGAAAACCGAACTGGTGCGCAAATACAAGGCGGTGCTGTGAGACTCAGCCGCGACAAAGTGAACGTACTGGCCCGCGCCGTCTCGGACGTTCTCAAGCAGATGGACGAGGTGGAGTTCATCGAAGATCCGAACACCATCCGCCAGGAAACCCGGAAGATTCTCGAAGAGTTGTTGAATCAGGAAGCAAGGATCGATCTCGCGGCCCGGGCAAAAATCGACACCCAGAAGCGAACCATTCTCGAAGGCTCGCAGGAGTGGGACATTCTCTACCGCAAGTATTACAACGAGGAAGTAAAGAAGTTCGGCGTATAACTCTCTCTTCTACGCCCCTTCCTCATACGCCCCTTCCTCAGAGGTAACGGGTTGGCCAG
>DAHUXF010000788.1 GCA_027307295.1 Acidobacteriaceae bacterium | reverse complement strand
CTATTTTGAACTTGTTCAAATATATTGAAGAGGGGGCTTCTAATCATGTACAGCAACGAAACTACCATCGTCGTCAGCTACATCATCTATCTCATCATCAGCGTTACCCTGACAGTCTGGGTGGCCAGAACACTTCATAAGCGCGGCGCTATTTTCCTGGTGGACGCCTTTCACGGCAACGCTGAACTTGCGGCTTCCGTCAACCATCTTCTGGTGGTGGGCTTTTACCTGATCAACATTGGCTTTGTGTCCCTGGCCCTGAAAACCAGTCAGGTAATCACCAACTCACGCGCCGCCATTGAAATGCTGAGTGACAAGATGGGATTCATTCTGCTGGTGCTGGGCGGCATGCACTTCTTCAACCTGCTGGTCTTCTCCCGCATACGCAAGCATGGACAAAACAGCGAACTGCGGCGGCCTCCGGTTGCGCCAGATGCACTGCTGCGGGTTACGGTGCCCCGTTAAAGGATGTGCAGTAAAGACGTGAACTGAAGCGCCGGCAAACTGAGTCCGCTGAGAATGTTCTGGCGGACAAAGCAGAAAGGAGATGGGCGATGGAGAAGCTATACGTACTTTATGATCCCAAGTGCGAACTGTGTGAGCGATTGAAAGACTGGTTGCTGGTACAGCGCACATGGC
>DAHUXF010000787.1 GCA_027307295.1 Acidobacteriaceae bacterium | reverse complement strand
ATGGACGTAATCGAAGTATGCCGGGTTGAGAATATTGTCGCGGGTTGGCTTTTTCGCATGTACCTCGCCCGGACCGTGACATCTCTCGCAGCCGACGTTCCACTCGGCGACGGCTTTGGTCTTGACGTCGTAATTCACGGAATGGCAGCCGTCGCACAGCGGACCGGTCGGACGCTGAAAATTGTCCGGTGGATAGAGCACCGCCCACCAATCGGTGCCGTTGGCAACGAAATATTTGCGCCAGATCCTGTGCGCGACGTCCCACTGAGCCGGCAGCGGGAAGTAATCGTCGCCGACCTTCTTGAAGTAGCGCTGCTTCCAGCGGCTGCCATAGACGAAGGCGATATCATCCCTGGTGAAACTCAGAAGCGGGTCGGGTTTGGAGAGGTCGGGCGTGATGGCGTCGGGATGTTGGCGGGGATCGCGCACGACGTTGGCCATGCGCGTCTTGCTCCAGCGCGCATAGATCTCTTCATGACAGCCTTTGCAGGCAAGTGATCCTACATAATGTCCGTGGTCCGGCGCGGGCGCTGCCTCTGTGGCGGCCGCCGCAGGAATCAACGACGCCACTTGCGGCAAGTGACGGAGGTAAGTCACGAGCTGCCAGATTTGCCGGTCCGGCAAATTCCAGGCGGGCAA
>DAHUXF010000786.1 GCA_027307295.1 Acidobacteriaceae bacterium | reverse complement strand
CACCATTTTCGGCCGTTCGACACCGGTGGAGCTGGACTTTCTCCAGGTGGAGAAGCTGTAAGACCGCGGGATTAACGGGAGGATAAGTTATGGCGGCGCCTGCGCCAAAAGGGAAGAAAGTTGCCGGTCAGATCAAGCTGCAGATTGCGGCGGGGAAAGCCACTCCGGCTCCGCCCGTGGGCCCTGCGCTCGGCCAGCACGGCGTCAACATCATGGATTTTTGCAAGGCTTTCAATGCCAAGACCTCTGGGAAGGAGATGGAGGGCTTGGTCATTCCGGTGGTCATCACGGTGTATGGAGATCGCAGCTACACGTTCATCACCAAGACGCCCCCGGCCGCGGTGCTGCTGAAGCGCGCCGCGGGGCAGCCCAAGGGCTCGGGGGTTCCGAACCGCACCAAGGTGGGCACGGTCTCCCGCGCGCAGGTGCGCGAGATCGCCGAGCTCAAGGCTCCGGACCTGAACTCCGCGACCGTCGAGGCGGCGATGCGGATGGTCATGGGAACGGCGCGCAGCATGGGAATCGACATCGCCGAGTGAGGCGACGCGTGCAGGCGGACAGGCGAGCCTGCACCGGGAACGGCCGGAACGCGCGAGCGGCGGCGGACGCCGCCGGCGAACCGGCCGACACGGGCCCCGAGGG
>DAHUXF010000785.1 GCA_027307295.1 Acidobacteriaceae bacterium | reverse complement strand
GTATGCAGGCGTCTACTGGCAAAGGCGCTGGTTCGGTCTTGAATATTTTTCACGCGCTCTCTGCCGCGAAACTCCAACGCGAATACGATCCGGAAAATAGTGTTGCGTGCGTGTTTCATGGCTGGCCTGCCGGGGGAGCGGAAGTGCGAGACGGGCCGCTTCTGGTCTTCTGATCTGCGTGCAATTTTTCAATCAGGAGCCGGAGTTTTTTAGCAGCTTCATCAAGCGCAGCGGCCTGGCTGGGTTTTTGGGTATGAACGGAAAGCTTCAACGCTTTCCACTCTCCATACAGTGTGTCAAAAATCCTCATGTCATGGACAGGAAGCCAGTAACAGTCAATGGCCAGATGGGCTGGAGCATTTTCCTGAACCATCTGCTCAGCGTAGATTTTGAATTCATCGCTCTGGAATCGCAGCGGCCAGTTTGGAAAAAACACGCTCACACGGTACGAGTAAAAAGAATCTTCTGTTTCCGTGCTTACATGGTCTTTTCTGGCTGCGGCATTGTCATGCAAATAGCGGACCAGCGCAGACAACAGCAAAGCCGCAGCAGATGCATCCTGGTCGCTGACAAAAGACTGCCCACATGTTGCGAGCGGCCTGCCCTGATGCTCAAGGACCAAAAGCCGGTCGCCGGAACGGTC
>DAHUXF010000784.1 GCA_027307295.1 Acidobacteriaceae bacterium | reverse complement strand
CGGATATGGACATGGCGCGGGCGTAAAGGGAATCCAGCGCAACAAAATTTTTCTGTTCGCCCCCCAACTCCGCGGCGAACTCATGCTGCAGGGCCGCAAATAGCCGCGATGTTTCGCCTGAGGAATTATCATCACCCTGGTCTACTTCCTCCAGCAGCCGTGCGCACTCTAGCCGCGTCCATGGACGGACTCCCAGAAAGCCGCTGGAAATTATCCCCATGCCGGCAAGCCGTTCAAATGCCGGATAGACCCAGCTATCCATCGGCACGTAGGGAGAGAAAACACTGCGGGAAGGTCCATGATCCTGGGGGACGCGGTCCTTCAAAAAAGTCCCATATAGCGCGCCGGGCAAAGCTGAGTCATGGTGGCGAGCATAGACCTGCCGCCCAATGAGCCATCCCATAGTGCTGCCGACAATAACGTCGCTGGGAAAATGGTCTCTACCGGTCACGCGGGCGGCGCTCACGCCGCTGGCAAGACCATAAACAAGAACTTTAGTGAGCGGGCCAGGATATTCATGAGCGAGCACGCTTGCAACCGACCATGTAAGCATGGCATGAGCTGAGGGAAATGAAGAATTCAGGGCGGTTCCATGAAAAAACCTGCCCTGGCCCGCGCCTTCACTGGGGCGCTCACGCTGCGTGATGATCTTAAAAAC
>DAHUXF010000783.1 GCA_027307295.1 Acidobacteriaceae bacterium | reverse complement strand
ATCAGTCCATTTCTTTTCCAGGGCCAGTATCTTCGTTGTGTCCGGAGAGGCCTGTTGGGCAATTGCGATGATCGGCAGGCAGCCAAGCAAACAGATCATAAGCGATTGTTGAAAGCGCATAGCTTTTTATTGCACAATTTGCTTCTGATAACAAGCTGTTACCTGCCGCTCCAGGCTATCTTTTTCGTTTCCTTTATTCACCAAGCTGAGATCAGCACAGACTTTTGATCGTCTTCAAAAATCAGCCAGACTGCCATAGGGCAGGGCCATTCGAACAGCATTGGCAACCGCGGCCAGATCAATAATTTCCTGCAGGACTGCGCCTTCCAGCGGAGGCAGATAACCAAACGCAGCCGCAATCATGCCTACAACGCTGGCTGCCATTCCTCCCACTGCGCTTTGCAGAGCAATAGAGCGCATCCGGTGACTGATATGAATCAACTCATCAACCTTGCCCAGTGACGTGGTAAGAATGACGGCATCGGCGGCTTCAGATGCAATCTCACTGTTTGGACCAAAGGCAACGCCTACGGTGGCCACCATGAGCGCTGGAGCATCATTAATTCCATCCCCGATGAAAAGCGTGCGCGCCTTTTTGGTCTCCGCTTCCACAATCGCAACCTTCTGCTCCGGAGTCTGCTCGGCATACACTTCGGTG
>DAHUXF010000782.1 GCA_027307295.1 Acidobacteriaceae bacterium | reverse complement strand
ACCACGTTCTTTTCATCGTTCGGGTCCTTGGGGACCAGCAGGAGCTTCAGGTCGTTTTCCACCTGGGTAAGCCGTTCCGCCAGGCGCGTCAGCTCTTCCTGGGCATAAGCGCGCAGGTCGGCGTCCGTTTCTTCCGCCACCATGGCCTTGCTTTCATTGATGCCATGTTGCAGGTCTTTGTACTCACGGTATTTCTCCACGACCTCTGAAAGCTCACTGTGGGCCTTGGCCGTCTTCTGGTACTTTGCGGAATCATTCATGATCTCCGGCGAAGACAAGGTCTTTGTAAGCTCGTCATATCGGGCTTCGATTTGGTTCAAGCGTTCAAACATATCAATACCTGCGTAATTCTAGCTGCCGAAGCAGCTTGCTGCCGTAATAAATTGTTGGAGAGGCAAGGAGCGCAGACGAGAAACCCATTCGTCGCGCGTGGGAGACGATTTCCTCCTAATGCCTAATGATGGAAGGAACAGCCGCGAGAATTCCCCGCATGTGCATCGGTGGAGAAAGGGATCCGGGATGTTTCAGTTCGTGTTATACGCTCGCTCAACATGAGAAACCGGCCGTTAGGCAATCACCAACTCGCCGCCATTTTTCTTCTCTAATTCCATCGCCAGATCAAGGGCCTTGATGGCGCATTCCACCTGCGCATCCGTTGGAGGCTGGGTG
>DAHUXF010000781.1 GCA_027307295.1 Acidobacteriaceae bacterium | reverse complement strand
GCTCCTCATTGCCGCAGACTCGCTCCAGGACCTCGAGGGCCGAGTTCTCCTGCCCCTGCAGAGGACGGGGAGGAAGGATCGTCAGGTGTGCCGCCAGATGGGGAAGTTCGGGGTGCAGCTCGCGCCGGAGGTTCTCCACGAACTCTCCTGCGGGGTTCTTCAGATACGCCACCAGCGCGTAACGGGGCTTCTGCATACTCGACGGAAATTATACGCTGTCGAGGCACGGAACGGCCCGAACCGAGGCGAGTCGCGCCACTTTGGTCATTCGGGAACGAGTGGGGACGATTTGGTTCAGGTTTGGGTGCGGCAGCAGAAAGGGGATCGACCGCGATCTCATTTATAATTGATGCGTCGGGGCGTAGCGCAGCCTGGTAGCGCACCTGCCTTGGGCGCAGGGGGTCCGCGGTTCAAATCCGCGCGCCCCGACCAGTACTACCCTGCATCAAGAAACCCTGGATTGCCCACGAAAGCACGTGATTTTTTCGAGAATAGGCATGCTGCCATACCTGTGCTAGCATCAAGGAAGGGCTTGATCTCCACGCTTTCGATTGAACTTGCCACGGTAGATTTAGCCAAGTTCCCTTCTCTCCATAGAGGGGCAGCCCATACCGAAGCACCGAAGAGGCATTCCACTTGGCGCTAGATGGGACGAAGAACCGACCGATGCTGATGAAC
>DAHUXF010000780.1 GCA_027307295.1 Acidobacteriaceae bacterium | reverse complement strand
CACCGATGCGCCTGCTTCGACTTTATCCGCGCGGAACGACCCGTTCTGAAACGTCACGAAGTACGGCCCCGAACCCGCGAAGCTCACATCGGCCACGAACTTGCCCTGAAACATCTGCCGGGTGAAGAGCAGCTTCCCGCCTTCGTACTTGCAGCCAATCACGTCGCTGATCGCCGTCGTCTGCAAGGCCGTGGCCAGCTTCGGGACAAAGTCCCGCACCTGGTAGGTATGCGGCATCAGCACGACCTTGGCCGGATGCTTGGTCAGAAACTCCTTGAGCGCACGGGCAAACGCGTCCGGCGTGTAAGGCTCCAGCTTCGCCGACTCGATGTCATACACCTTGGCAACCTTCTTCGCAGCCACTTCGCCTGCGATCGCCCCAATGCCGGACCCCACAACCGCAGCCTCAAGCGTCCATCCAGTCTGAGCGGCAATCGCCTGGCCCGCAGTAATCGTCTCCCAAGAGACGCGGTTAAGTTTCCCTTCGCGCTGTTCAACAACTACAAGAATGATGTCAGTCATAAAAGTTCTCAGTTCCCGGTTCTCAGTTCTCAGTGAATTGATGAACTGCGAAGTTTTGCTGGGAACCGAGAACTGAGAACTGGCAACGCATGGCCGACAACACCAACTCGCTCGCCCAGATCAGTTGCCCGGCGCCGCTTGCGACGAGGGACAGGGT
>DAHUXF010000077.1 GCA_027307295.1 Acidobacteriaceae bacterium | reverse complement strand
CGCAGTATGCCCCGCTCAGCGTTCTGGCGGCAGCCGGTCCAGGCCAGGCCTTGGGGACGGACCTTTGGCTGATGAGCATTGGGCTGTTCAGCGTAGCTTCCATCATGAGCGCAATCAGCTTTATCGCAACCACTCTTCGGAAGCGAGCGCCGGGCATGACATGGATGCGCATGCCCATGACTTGCTGGACATGGTTTGTTACGGCCATTTTAATTCTTCTGGCTTTTAGCATCCTTCTGGTGGCACTGGTAATGCTGATGCTGGACCGCCATGCCGGAATAAACTTTTTTGTTCCGGGCGGTCTGGTGCTGAATGGCCGGCCCGTTGCACGCTCCGGCGGTTCGCCGCTGCTGTGGCAGCACCTGTTCTGGTTCTTCGGGCACCCGGAGGTTTACATCGCCATTCTTCCAGCCATGGGCCTTACGTCCCATCTGCTCTCCGTGTTCTCACGCAAGCCGCTCTTTGGATACAAAGCCATGGTGGGCGCGACGCTGGCCATAGGCGCATTGGGCTTTATGGTCTGGGGACACCATATGTTCACCAGCGGAATGGATCCGCACGCGGGCTTTGCTTTCTCCAGCCTGACCACGGCGATTGCCGTGCCTTCAGAGACATTCAACTGGGTGGCAACGCTGCATGGAGGAAGAATTCGCTTTTCTACTCCACTCCTCTTTTCGGTAGGCTTTGTCTCATTGTTTATTACTGGCGGACTCACCGGCCCTTTGCTGGCCCAACCGTCCCTGGATGTATACCTGCATGACACTTACTTTGTGGTGGCGCATTTTCATCTCATTATGGCCATGGCCGGCCTCTTTGCCATCTTTGCCGCCACATATTTCTGGTTTCCCAGGATGTTCGGGCGCATGATGAATGAACGTCTGGGCCAGATGCATTTCTGGGTAACGTTATTGGGCGCTTATGCAACATTTGTGCCCATGCATCTGCTGGGAATTGCCGGCCATCCCCGGCGCTATTCTGAACTTTCAGGCGTACAATATGTGTCTGCCATGGCGCCGCTGCAGAAGTTTGTTACAGTGGCAGCAATCATTACCCTGTTGGGACAGTTGATCTTTCTGGCCAACCTGTTCTGGAGTTTGAAAAGGGGGCGAGTGGCAGAACGCAATCCGTGGAAATGCAGTTCGCTGGAATGGACTGAGACTTCCTATGCGGCTGATGCCGGAGTGGCACAGGCTCTTCCGCTGGTAAACCATGGGGCGTATGAATATGATCCAACTGCGGGAGATGAAGATTTCGTGATGCAGGATGCTCCAGCCACCTGACGCGAAGCACAGCCATCAAGAGTAGTTTATGCCGATCACCACTGATCATGTTGAGATCGAGCACAAGCCAAAGCTGGGCGGCGGCGGGCCGGGAAAAACCCCTCACCGCCACGGATACGGCGGTGGTGATGACGGCGATCACGGAAAACCCCACGACTTCCATTCCCCCAAACAGCGTCTCTACCGGCTCCGCATTTTGATGGGTATTTGCCTGTTCTCCGTCACCGTGTTGTTTGTTGTCCTGGTGGCAGTCTATGTTTTCCGTTTGGTGGGTGGACGTTACGATCAGGATTCGCACCGGCAGGTGCAGGATTGGATACCACTAAAACTGCCCTATTTCCAACTGTGGATGAATTCCCTGATGCTCATGCTGAGCAGTATGACCCTGGAAGCGGCCCGCCGCAGACTGGCAAAGAAAGAAGAGTTCGCCGCCATGGGGATTGTTCCACCGCGCATGGGATGGGAAGCGCCATGGTTAGGCATTACCCTTTTGCTGGGACTCGGCTTTATGGCCGGCCAATTTCTTGTATGGGAGAGCCTGCAGCACCAGGGGGCATACCGGATTTTCAACCCCAGCCGTTCGCTGTTTTATCTGGTCACGGGAGTGCATGCGGCGCACCTGGTGTTTGGCCTGGTGGCATTAGCTTATGCCGCGTTTGCCCGGCGCTTTCTGGCGGCAACATTTGACTCGCAAAAAATTGCTATTGAAATCACAGGATGGTACTGGCATTACCTTGCCTTCTTATGGTTTGGCATCTTTGCCCTGGTCCATTTTGCCAGAGGTTAGTTACCCTCACAGAACTTCAGGGAGACCAGAACTTTAGGAAACTTCGGCCCCCTGCTCCCCTGAACGTTTTACGCGGACCACAGTGATTTTGGCGAAGCCTTCTTCAAATGCCGGGGCCTTAAGTTTCGCGGACATGCGCTGCACCACGTCTTCCTTGACCTGCCGCTCACGCCTGCGGTTGCGCTCCAGGCAAACTTCAAGTGGAACATCAAAGAATACTGCGTGGACTTCATATCCAAAGCCTTTAGCCATCTTGATCCATTGCCGTCGTTCGTGCGGAGCCAGATTGCTGGCGTCCACATAGTTCCAGGGCATGCGGGCGATCAGGCGTGCGCGCAGAAGGGACCGCAATGTGGAAAATACAAGTCCCTGATACCGCTGTTCGGTGATGTCATCGAACAAAATGGAGCGCAGCATGTCGCTGGAGAGGGGCGTAACTCCACGGCGTTTGAACCATGTGGTTTTCCCTGAACCGGGTAGACCAATGGCCAATACCACCACCCCTTTGGGGGCGCGGACAGTTCTGGGTCCGGGGGGCTGCGCCACGGGTTTAAGCTCCGGCGGCGGGACGGAAACCGATTCCGGCTGGACCTCGGTTTCAATTCTCCGCTCTTCCAGTCGCTCTTCCGCTGCGGGCGATTCCTCTAAAGGTTCATGGGTTGGAACAAGCCCATCATCATAGGTGGGAACAATAGGCTCAGGATGCTGTGCATCCACGGGAGGCTTCTGCTGGCCGACCTTGCCGGTGGCCTCCGTCTCATTCTCGGTCTTCTTTTTACGGCGCTTCATGCGCTCGCGCATCCAGTTGCGCATGCATCGTGTGTAACACAACGGAGTAATGAGTTGCAAGCAAAGCAGGCTTCCGGGAAGCCCCAGGGCTTTGCAGAACCCACCCTATGGCGCGAAAACCTGGAATTGGGATTGCGCATCGTATTTCTCATGCATCGCGAGATTCGCAAATCATTGCAAATCAGGGGGTATTCCAACATGAAATTCTGCTCAGTTTTACTATTGGCCGCCGCTGTCAGCGCCGGCGCTCTCCAACCGCAACAGGCAGCCACAAAGACCCAGGCTGCAACGAAAGCTCAAGCGGTAAAAATCACTGATGGTCCTCGTATTGAGGGCGTTGGCCCAACCTGGGCCGTGATTGCATGGACTACCAATACCGGCGGCAGCACGGTGGTGCGCTACGGTACGGATGCTAATAGTCTGACGCAGATGGCTGAGGCGCCCTATTCGGACAACGAGAAAATGTCCTCGCAGAACCACCGTGTCCACATTAAGGGACTCAAGCCGAACACCGAGTATTACTTTGTCGCAGACTCCGGCCAGGGAGAAGGGACTGGAACTGAATCCAAGAGTTCCATCGGCCACTTCACCACCAAAAAGTAAGCCTCCCGGAATCGTTGGAGCGGACGGGAATCAAAAAAGTTAACCACAGCGCATTTTTTTACATTCTCTTGTTGCGCTCATGGTGCAGGTTGTTATAATTCCCGTCCGCAACCAAACAAGTCATCACAATCACTCCAGGCGGGCATGGTCCCTGCAGACGACGAAGATTGGTTTGTGGTTCCAAAGAAACATACGCAGACGCTTTTGGCGCTGCCTTCGCAGAACGGTTTTGCTGGCTCGATAGTTCCTGCCCAAGCCCGGAGTTGAAGGAAATCCAAAAATGCCCTGATGCATTCAGCAGTCAGAAAATTTTTGGGCCCACGCAGTAAGACACAACCTGCAAGCTGTTTGAAAGCACATAGGGACACAGCAACACAAGTTAATCTGCACCATCCATTAGGGAACGAATTTAAAGGGACAAAAGGCCAAGAAAAAACTGCCGGGGACGGAGTGTTGTCTTTTATTTGGACGTCATTAGACGTCGGGGATCACTCGAACTCCTCCAGCCGGAGAAGACATGGAAGCCATGGCCGCCGGAACCAGGGCTTTAATGCAATTGGGGTTTGAGTGAGACAATTTGACGCAAGGACTCGGCGGGGGCTGACATCCGCCAGCAGCGACCCAGATACTTAAGGAACGCAGCGAGACGTTAGCCAAGGAACGCCGGCAAGGTACTGTCTGTTGCATTTGCTATAACCAACCACCAAACATTCTGAAAAGCCGCAGGCTGTGTCATCTGCGGCTTTTGTAGTTCCTTTGTTTTTCGTCCAGCCTGCGCTAAATGCTATGGCCTTAAGGAAGTTGTGTGTAAATCTGATCGTCTGCATCTTATGAGCTGATTCGTTATAGCTCATAGCATTTGCTCGTTTTGAGTTAAAAACTGAACGGCCCTGGACTTTGGCGGGTGGCACCCTTCTGCAAGGGTCGCTTCCCTTCTTTTTAGTCCTGCTCATCACTTTCTGGGCTTCATCGGCTACCTTCATCTGGCGGCATCATTTTGCTGGGTCCATAAGCGCTCCAACATTCTGGAAACATTCTCCAAGCATTTTCAATTTGTTGACTGCATTTTTTCAGGTGCGTACAATTTCTAATTGAAATTGAAATTGAAATTCATTTTCAAGATTAGGCCTTAAAATCATGTTTTCCGCCCTGGTTGTGACATTGCGGGAAGGCGTGGAGGCCGCTCTGATCGTCGGCATTACGCTGGTTTACCTGACGAAGATCGGACGCCCCGACCTGCGCCGTACCGTTTATACTGCTCTGGTTGCCGCCCTCATCGGCAGCGTGGCCGGCGCTGTAGCGCTCTCTTACCTGCCCATATCCCAGGACTCCTTTGAGGGTTGGGTCATGCTGATTGCCGCCGTCATGGTAGTCGGGATGATTATCTTCATGATGCGTACAGCCCGCACGCTCAAAGGTGAAATTGAAACCAAGGTCGGCTCCCTGGCGACTGATAGCTCCCGGTGGGGGCTGTTTGGCTTTGTATTCCTCATGGTCTTCCGTGAAGGCATTGAGACGGTGGCGATTCTTGCCGGCGTCTCCCTGAACTCGACAGAACTCATGAGCTTCCTGGGTACGCTGCTGGGTGTTGCGCTGGCCGTGGTCTTTGGCGTCATGTTCGTCAAGGGCAGCGTGCGCATTGATCTGCGTAAATTTTTCCGCGTCACCACAGTGATTCTTTTCTTTGTGGCTGCGCAACTGCTTATCTCGGGCATGCATGAACTTTCGGAAACCGGCTTTCTTCCACCCAGCAAGCGGGAGATGGCTGTCATCGGGCCGATTGTCCGCAATGATTTCTTCTTCCCAATCACCATGCTGACCTTGGTGGCGTTGATGATCCTGTTTGAGTATCGTCGGCGTAAACCGGAGGTCGCGGTAACCGTCAGCAAGGCTGAAGAACGCAAGCAGGAGTGGACAACGCGCCGGGAGAAACGGTGGGCTGTCCTGGCCTGCGTGACGGCCTTTGTTTTTATCTTCATGGTGACCGCTGAATTCATTTACGCCAAAGACGTGCCGGTTTCTCCGGCCATTGCACTGGCGTTTAATGCAGAGGGGAAAGCCGTTATCTCCACCAAAGGACTGGCTGAAGGCGATCTGCAACGCTACAGCGCTGAAGTAAAAGGCGTTACGGTACGCTTCCTGCTTTATCGCAAGCCCGATGGCAAGGTGGCTTCGGTCTTTGACGCATGCCAGATTTGTGGCGGCGTGGGCTTTTATAAAGGGGCCAGCGGCATTATCTGCAAGAACTGCGCTGCGCCCATCAACCCGCAAAGCGTGGGCCAACCCGGTGGATGCAACCCCATTCCACTGCAATCCACGCTGGACGGCGATTCTGTTGTGATTCAAATCACTGACCTGGCCCAGCAGGTTGGACAATTCTCAAAATGATGTTTCTCCGGCTCCTGTTCGAATCATTTCGGAGGCAAAAACGCCGCAAAAGCGTGGCCCTGCTGGCAATTGCCCTGGGAATGAGCATCGCCACGGCCATGATTGCGGTGGGAACGGACATTGGTGACAAAATCAACCAGGAGCTTCGCACCCTGGGCGCTAATCTGGTGCTCACTCCTGTTGAGGACACGCTGGACGTAAATATTGGCGGAGTAAACCTTAAACCAGTCAGTGAAGGCGCGTTTATCCCGGAACAGGACCTGGCAAAAATCAAAGGCATATTTTGGGAACATAGCATCCAGGGATTCGCACCATTTCTTTCTGCCACAGAATCCGTCAAAACCCATCACGGCGAGACAAACAAAGGCATTGTCGATGCCCAAAAGACCGGTACGGTCGATGCCCAGTTGATTGGCACGTATTTTGCCCAGCCGGTCCATTATGGCAAGCAAGAAACCATAACCGGCGTGCGCAGCGTGAATACCTGGTGGCGTGTGGATGGCGATTGGCCGCAGGACTATGCCGCATGGCCCACCGGCAAACCACCTGATGCTCTGGTTGGCAGCCAACTGGCCCAGCAAGCTGCCATTTCCATTGGCGACTTGGTGGATGTTGGCGGGTACAAGCTGCGGGTGAGCGGAATCCTTAACACGGGCAGCGCTGAAGATCAGGCGATTGTTGCACCTTTACATATTGTGCAGAAGATTCTGGGCCAGCCCAATACTGTCCGCAGCGTGAATGTGCGCGCGCTTACCAAGCCGGAAGATGCCTTTGCCCGTAAAGATCCCAGCAAGATGACTCCTGCCATGCGCGACCGCTGGTATTGCTCGCCTTACGCAAATTCCATTGCTTACCAGATTCACGAAGCACTGCCCAATGTCCGCGTGGAACAGGTCCGTCAGGTGGAGCAGAACCAGGGTAAGGTTTTTTCCCGTGTTTCCGGTTTAATGTTGCTGCTGACGCTGGCTGCCCTGCTTGCAGCCGCGCTTGCCGTTTCAGCCGCCATGGCCGCAACCATTCTGGAGCGCCGTCAGGAAGTCGGGTTGATGAAATCACTGGGCGCAAGCAATGCCGGGGTGGCCGGGCTGTTTCTTACTGAAGCCGCCTTTCTGGCCCTGGCAGGCGGATTGCTCGGATTTGTGGCCGGCTCATTTCTTGCTCATCGCATTGGCCAGAGCATCTTTGGTTCATCGATTGCCGTACACCCAGTCGTGCTGGCGGTTGTGATCTTTGCAGCATTTGCTGTCACCTTTCTGGGTAGTGCTGGGGCGGTTCGCAAAGCCATGCAGTTTGATCCTGCCGTTGTCTTGCGAGGGGACGCATGAACAGCCGCCAGCTTCTGCTCCGCTTGCTGTTGAAGGCCGTATGGGTCCGTAAGGACCGCTCTCTGACGGCCCTGATCTCTGTGGCCGTGGTCGCCACCATCGCTACGGCCGCGCTCACGATTTATTCTGATCTTGAAGGCAAGTTGAGCCATGAGTTCCGCGGTTTTGGTGCAAATGTCATCGTCACGAAACAGCAATCGTCGCCGTTGACCCCGGATGATCTCTCCCGAATCGACGCAATCGCCGGCGTCAAGCGGCTGGTTGTTCCCGTTGCTTATGCCGTCGCGGCTTCACGCGGAGGCGCAAAGGTAGTAATCGGCGGAGCGGACCTGGAAAAACTGGTACAGATGAACTCTTCCTGGTCCATTACCGGCTGGTCTGCCACAGGCAAAGCAACGCAGGCCATCGTTGGTTCGCGCGCCGCAGAGATACTCCCGGAAGGGTCTTCCATCAACATCAGCGTTGGCGGGAGGACGAAGCAGTTTGCAGCAAGCCCGGTCTTTCATTCCGGCTCCGATGAAGACAGCCGTATTTACATGAATATGGCAGATTTCACACAGCTCTCAGGAATTCAGCCCAGCACGGCGCTGGTCCGCGTTGAAGGACGTCCGCTGGAGATACAGAATGCCATCACTCAGTTGAGCGCTGCGCTGCCTGATGCAGAAGCGAAGCCTGTACGCCAGATTACGCAGGCGCAGACGTCCGTGGTTGGCAAGACCCGCTCCCTCGTCCTGGCCTCGTCAGCCGTTGTCGTGGTCTTGATCATGCTGTGCATGGTGGCCACGTTTACCAGTTCCGTTTTGGAGCGGCGTAAAGATTTTGCCGTGATGAAAGCCCTTGGAGCTTCCAACCGGACCGTAAATTCGCTCTTTGCCGCTGAGGCTGCCCTGCTGGCGCTGTCTGGATCTATTGTCGGCTATATCTTGGTCTGCGGCATAGCCTTCGGGATCGGTAAAGTAAACTTTGAAGCTGCCATTCTGCCGCAGCCGGTGCTGTTGCTTCCGGTGTTATTGGGCAGTGTGGTGCTGGCGCTGCTGGCGTCCACTGCGCCGCTTAGACTATTGCAACAGATACAGCCCGCAGGGATCCTGCGAGGAGAATAATGCCCATTGAACTCAAGAACGTGACCCGGGTGTACAAGAGCAACGTCGAGGTCCGCGCCGTGGACAATGTTTCACTCTCCGTTGCGCCCGGCGAATGGCTCGCCGTGATGGGCCCTTCCGGTTCCGGCAAATCAACGCTGGTGAACATGATTGGCTGCCTGGACCAGCCAACCACCGGCGAGGTATGGATTCACGGTACCAATATTTCGAACATGACACCCGCGGAGTTGAACCGCTTCCGCGCGGAGAAGATCGGCTTTATTTTCCAGCAATTCCATCTCATCCCCTACCTGACGGCCCTGGAAAACGTGATGCTGGCCCAATACTTTCACAGCATGACGGACAAAGAAGAAGCCTTGACCGCTCTGGAACATGTGGGGCTCAAGGACCGCGCCAACCATCTTCCCTCGCAACTCTCCGGCGGAGAGCAACAGCGCGTCTGCATCGCCCGCGCGCTTATCAACGATCCGCATATCATCCTGGCCGATGAGCCTACCGGCAATCTTGACGCCCAGAACGAAGAGATCGTCCTGCTCAAGCTCCGTGAAATGCATGCGCAGGGCCGCACCATCATCATGGTCACGCATGATCCAATGGTGGCGCGCCTGGCTGACCGCAGACTGGAACTCCATCACGGCAAGATCGCGGCGCAGGAAACCTATTCCATGTCTGACGAAGAGCAGTTCGATGAAGTCCTGGAAGAGCTGTGGGTGCTGGCGGAAAACGGTGAACCTGCGGAACTTGGGCGTGTGGAAGTGGAAGGCGCTTTGCCCATGCGGCTTGCTCTGGAACGCATGCAGATCCTGGGGCTGGTGGAGTTAACGGAACACGCCCCTGAGCCACACACGCATAAACGAGTGCTGAATCGCTGCCATGTGGCTTTCCGGCCCACCAATGAATACGCCGGCCACGGCGATCACATGATCTTCTTCACGGAAAAAGGCCGCAAGCGCGGTGAAGACGTCATCCGCCGACACCGCCTGGCCGAGCGGCTCTTCACGCAGACATTTCAGGTGCATGACGAAAAGGAAATTGCTGAGCAGGCCTGCCGGTTTGAGCACATCCTCTCACCGGAGGCGACGGACAGCATCTGTACGTTCCTGGGCCACCCGCGCACATGCCCGCACGGCAGCCCAATACCCGCTGGCGAATGCTGTCTGGCCGCGAAGCGGACGACTCAGGTCTCACCGTTAAGCATGCAGGCTGCAAAGGATTAACCCTTCGTCTGGACGGTCTCTCGATAAATATCTCTCTATAAAAACCAAAAAGGAGAGGCAGGTTCTCCTCTCCGTTGTTAGCTTTGCCGAGCAGGACAACTTGTGTCACATCCCGGCTTTAAACTGCGCTGGCTCTTACAGACAGCCACAGAATCTTATTTAGAACAAGCGGAAATCCACCTCAAGCGTCATTGCTACAGCCACCGGAGTACCGTTTTTCTTGCCGGGCTCAAAAAGCCATGTTTTGACGCGCTCAATGGCTTTCTCATCCAGGCCCATGCCCAGGTGGCGGACGATCTTGATATTACGCGGACGTCCGTCCGGACCAATGACCGCGGCCAAGGTCACAGTTCCCTGATATTTGGCTTTGCGGGCTTCTTCGGAAAAGTCCGGCTCAGGCGTGAACTTTGCCACCGGAGCGGAAACTCCGATATCGCCCAGCTTGTAAATTCCTCCACCGAATCCGCCACCCGAACCTGG
>DAHUXF010000779.1 GCA_027307295.1 Acidobacteriaceae bacterium | reverse complement strand
GAGAAACGATTTGCTCGTGTGAAGCACTAATCTAAGGAATGAACGACTGGCGGATACTGGTGTGACAGTAGGTTCTAATCTTCCGCACTTTAGCGCTTGGAACGAAAGAGACATGTTGTGCATCTAACGGAACAAGAATCGATGCTTCGGGTGGAAGGCCTGAAGAAGGTTTTCCGGTCCGGCGAATCGGATCTGGTGCTCTTTGAGAATCTGTCGTTTGACGTAAAGCAAGGAGAAATGCTCGCCATTGTGGGAGAATCCGGAGCGGGGAAGAGTACCTTATTGCACATCCTGAGCGCTCTTGATCGTGCTTCCGCAGGTGACGTATACTGCGCCCACTTGCGATTGAATTCTCTATCGCACGACGCGGCCGCGGACTTTCGCAATCGGGAGACCGGCTTCGTCTGGCAGTTCCACTACCTGTTGCCGGAATTCACGGCGGCAGAGAATGTTGCCATGCCGCTGTTGCTTCGCGGGCAGACATGGCAGCAGGCCGAGCCAGAAGCTTCACGCTGGCTCTGCGAGGTCGGACTGGAGCAACGCGCGCATCATCGCTCAGGCGAGCTTTCGGGCGGAGAGCAGCAGCGGGTGGCTCTGGCCCGCGCGCTCATCACCGGCCCCAAGCTGTTGCTGGCCGATGAGCCCACGGGAGACCTCGATGGACATACGGCGGAAGCGG
>DAHUXF010000778.1 GCA_027307295.1 Acidobacteriaceae bacterium | reverse complement strand
ACATGCGCAGAATCGTATCACCGGGCGCAAAGCGACAAAGAGGCGAAGACGAAGATTGGACTATCAATTGACTCAGAAAAGGAACTGGAGGTACGGATGGAAATTGAACTTGAGCGGTCTCGCGGCCGGGAGCCCGCAACCGAAATCTTGAGCATTAGCGAAGGACCTGGGATCGGCTCAACAATGTCAGGGGAACTGGAGGCGCGGGTCGGAATCGAACCGACGCATAAAGGTTTTGCAGACCTCTCCCTTACCACTTGGGTACCGCGCCCCTGCTTAATACGTCAGCGATCCGTAACGGTCAGGCCCGTCTTCGAAGCACGAGTGAAACAAGGATTTCTGGAGCGGGAGACGGGATTTGAACCCGCGACTTCGACCTTGGCAAGGTCGCACTCTACCACTGAGTTACTCCCGCTCAGCCTTACCATTGTAAAACGGGGGTGGGGTTCGCGCAATTGGCCCATCATCACGTAAGTTGCAACTGCGTCCTATTCACGATTTTCCCGCCATCGGCGCGTCAGTGCCTGTGTGGTGCGTTGGAAATGGTGATCGCTAAGTCTTGCGTTTCGGTCCGCATGATCGGTAGTGTCCGCAAGGAGGTCAAAGGCTTTAACCACGGAGGTCACAGGCGATCACAGGGGAAACCGGGACTTATGAAATGTCAATTTGTCTAGCGCAATAAATCAGGAGCCAGCCAC
>DAHUXF010000777.1 GCA_027307295.1 Acidobacteriaceae bacterium | reverse complement strand
CCCAGGTACGGGCGCTGGCAGCGGGTGCCTCGCCCCAGGAAATTTACGACCGCTGGGCCGCTGAGACTCCTGTGAAACGCCTCGGCACGCCCCAGGAAATTGCTGAAGTCATTTTATGGCTGGCCTCCGAGCGCGCTTCTTACGTCACCGGACAGACGATTCTGGCCGATGGCGGCATCTATCGCGGGCTCTAATGCGCAAGACAGTCCTAAACGGGGCTCAGTATGAATTTTTTTTAAAACGCTGCTTCCAATTCTGGCCGGATCGACATCAAATAGACTGGTAAAGGCATCTTAAAGATTGCTCACATGGCAGTCCTCATCATTTCCTCGGCCGCGGCCACGTTCCTAATTGTGTGGTATGTCATTTCCGTGCGTCGCAAACAATCGCGGGCCCAACAGGTGCTGCGTTGGATTCAGACATCGTTGGCGGGACGTGGACAGGTGCTGGGAATGACCTGGACCTCCTCTTCCCGCTTCCAGGTGCCGCTTCGCCTGATCGACGGCGTTTTTCATCAGGCCTCTGCCATCATTGAATTGCGTTGTGAGCCGACCCCATTTCAGTGGCTATTGAATAAGCTACGCCGCCGCCGGGAAATACTAACGTTCCAGGCGGACCTTGACCTGCCGCCCGCATTCTCTCTTCACGTCCATAACTTTCGCTGGTTTGCGCGCACCAGCCGCAAGGTCCCAATGGACCGTCCAGG
>DAHUXF010000776.1 GCA_027307295.1 Acidobacteriaceae bacterium | reverse complement strand
GGTTCTCGTACAACCCGCGGAAGGGCCATCGGGACTCCTCCATCTCGACCGCTGTCGTGGCAAGTACTGGGAGATTGTGCGGGGTTAACGCGGATACCGAAGAGCAGCGATTTCTGCGGCTAATGTGAAGCAGCAGTCCGCGCCAGGGATCATCCTGAATCCCGGGCGAAATTTGTCGGTCATGGCGCCTGCTGTCCAGAATGCTATAATTTTGAAGCTGCAGTGATCGGCAAGAGGCGCTTCCTCAGCGCCTTCGTGCATGTCGGGGAGTGGCTCAGCCTGGTAGAGCACCTGGTTCGGGACCAGGGGGTCGGAGGTTCAAATCCTCTCTCCCCGACCAATATTTCTAGGTCCAGCCCGGAGACATGGGTTACAGAATGTACCGGTCACATGGGTAACACTTTTGGGCCGAATGGATTTTCGAGCGGTTCCAAGACTCTGGTCTCCAGATCGAAGTAACCCAGATCATACTGCATAAAACTGACGAGCCAGATATCGTCGTGAATTTCCTTGATGCCGACGGCCTGCCCGGCGAAGACCTGGCTGAAATTGATTTTTTTGTTGCCCAGACAAATGCGGCCGCAGCGTGTGACCACGATGGTTTTGTCGTGGAAGGGATAATCGATATCGGGCAAGCCGCTGAAAGGGCGCGGCGAAGGTTGATAGATTTCCGCGGGACACTTCATATCCAGAGCTTCATGCGGAC
>DAHUXF010000775.1 GCA_027307295.1 Acidobacteriaceae bacterium | reverse complement strand
GAACGTGCCGTGAATGAATACCGCCAGGCCATACAGACCGGCGATCCCACACAGGGCGCTCTGGATGAAGCCCGCCGCTATCTGGAGAAACCCTACGAACGCGAACGTCGCCCGAACGGAAACTAGAAAAGCAGATTTTTAATGACCACTGATTCACACAGAATGACACTGATTTTAAGAAGAGCTTGTGGCCGCGAACTGACACGAATGCACGTGAGTCAAGCCAAAGGTACAGCCGAAATCGGGTATTCGCATCACGGGCGTGGTGTAGATAGTAAAGAGCTGGCTCAAGCAATCTATTGGTGCCGGTTTTCCTGATCAGTGAAATCTGTGTGTATCAGTGGTGAGATTTAATTTTGTAATTTGAAATCGGTCACTGCCCGCGCGCAGGATGTGGAAGGCAGATGGTTTGAAAACACCGGGGAAGAGTTGCTGGCTCGCGCAATGCTGCATGAGACGGACCATTTGAATGGCAGGCTTTTTATCAGCCACGTGAGCGCACTGAAGCGCGACCTGATCAAACGCAAGATCAAGAAACTGATGCGTGCCGGCGAGTGGGAATGAAGCTGGTTTTTTGCGGCACGCCCCGCTTCGCGGTTCCGACCCTTGAGAAGCTGATTGAGGCGGGGCACACTGTGCCGCTCGTGGTCACACAACCGGACAGGCGGCGCGGGCGCGGATTGGAAGTGACTGTTTCTCTGGTGAAAGAG
>DAHUXF010000774.1 GCA_027307295.1 Acidobacteriaceae bacterium | reverse complement strand
GGCCTGATTTACCGCGTGGACGTGAACGAAGGCGACGTCGAAATTGACATGACGCTCACCGCCCAGGGCTGCCCCTCGCACGTCGAGATCGGCCGTGACGTGAAGTCCACGATCCTGAGCATGCCCGGCGTCAACACGGTGAAGTTGAACGTGGTGTGGGATCCGCCGTGGGAGCCCACCCGCATCAGCCCGGAAGGCCGCCTCAAGCTGGGAATCGAAGCGTAGCCGGGATGGCGGCGGCAACCCCGTAGTGTAAAATTGAAGAGTTAACCCCAGCTCAGCGCGCCGTCTGGCGCTTTGAGTTCCTTCCTGACGTCGGGACGTGGCTCAGCCTGGTAGAGCACTCGCTTGGGGTGCGAGGGGTCGGCAGTTCAAATCTGCCCGTCCCGACCATTCTTGATTTCTAGCTCTCTCGAAGATTAGATCAAAGGGCTTTCTGTAAGTGGGCTGGACACTTGCGCCGTCAACGGCACAGTTCAAAAGCACTATTCGGAGCAACTGAGCCTGTTCCTCGGGATTGCGCGTAAGGTACAGAGGATAGGCCTTATTCGCGAGTTCTAAAGTCCTTTGTGCCGTCAGCAGTCGATCTTCGGTCGGCTGGTCCAGACGAGCAAGAGCATCCTGAATGCTGCGTTCTTCTCTGGTCCACTCAGCCATCTTGCGTTCCCAGAAATCTTCGGAAATCTTACCGTCCAGTTTGTCCTGATAGGCCTGG
>DAHUXF010000773.1 GCA_027307295.1 Acidobacteriaceae bacterium | reverse complement strand
CTGGTAGCCGCGGCTATGGTGAAGCCGGGAACCGCTACGGCGCCGGCCAGGACGTAAGTATTTCGGTCGCTGAATCCCTGGGGCTGATAGGCAGCAACCGACTCAGCCCTTCACTGATATGCCTTCGCTTGATATACATGAAGCGCAATTCACACGCTCAATATTGTCCTTGAGCAAATAAAGACGTTTATCTGTTTTGGCGATGAGGTGTTTGCCATGCCGATGCAATACGAATACACCGCGCTTCCGGAAACGCAGGTGCCGCGCGCCGCGCACCCGATATTCCAGCATTTGCTTGATACCTATGCCAGTGAAACCAGCAAAGTGGTCACGGTGTGGCGGCAATTCACTCCCGCTGACATGGCGTTCAAAGCGGCAGAGCGTTCCGCCAGCGTACTTGAAATCATGAAGCACCAGCTTCTCTCGGAACGGCGCTTTTTCGCCGAGTTCATCGGGTTGAGCGGAGAGCCTGAAGCCATCGCCCTGCTGCCGCAGGAATTAACGCCTGAAGCTTTCTGGCGAAGGAATGAAGAGCTATGCCGGCCACGTCTGGAGCGTATGGCAACCTGTGATCCCTCATGGTGGCTGGACGTAGTGCCGTTTTTTGACGTGCAGCGTCAGCGTCTATGGGTCTTCTGGAGAAGAGTGCTGCACACAGCGCACCACCGCACGCAATTGAGCGGCTATTTGCGGATTCTCGGACGGTCGGTGCCGCCCAGT
>DAHUXF010000772.1 GCA_027307295.1 Acidobacteriaceae bacterium | reverse complement strand
CCGCCATCACGATCTCATTCAACTTGGCCGTGGGCGCTTCCCTGGGACCTGCCGTCGAGCACATCCAGCAGGCCATGATTCAACTTGGCGTCCCCAACACCGTGCATGCCACATTCCAAGGCACCGCTCAGGCGTTTCAGGATTCGTTGAAGGACCTCTGGCTGTGGATCATCGCCGCGCTCGGCGCGGTCTATATCGTGCTCGGCATTCTCTACGAAAGCTTCATCCATCCCATCACCATTCTTTCCACCATTCCTTCGGCGGGGATTGGCGCGGTCCTGGCGCTGCAGTTGATGAAAATGGACCTCAGCATTATCGCCATCATCGGCATCCTGCTGCTGATTGGCATCGTGAAAAAAAACGCCATCCTGATGATTGATTTTGCCGTGAACGCTTCGCGGCAGGATAGCAAGTCCCCGGAAGAGGCAATCTTCCAGGCCTGCATGCTGCGCTTCCGACCGATCATGATGACCACGATGGCTGCCTTGCTTGGCGGACTACCGCTGGCCATTGGTGGAGGCACCGGGTCAGAGCTGCGCCGGCCCCTGGGCATTGCGATTGTCGGCGGCCTGATCGTCAGCCAGGCGCTTACCCTCTATACCACTCCGGTGGTTTATCTTTACCTTGACCGGATCCGGCTGCGCGTGGCGCACTGGAGAGCTTCCCACCGCAAATCCGCACCTCTGCCAAATCCGGCGGGCGACTAAGAAATCAAAAGGCCA
>DAHUXF010000771.1 GCA_027307295.1 Acidobacteriaceae bacterium | reverse complement strand
GTCCGGGCGGGTGTACAGCGAGCGGTCGCCGGTCAGGGCGTCGTGGATCAGCCGGACGTACGGCGGCAGCGGGTCCGCGCCGGGCAGGCGGGACAGCGGGAACGCGGCGGTGCCGTGGTCCAGGTAGAGGCCGGGGCCCGGCCGCTTGGCCACCAGGGACAGGTCGATCTCGCCGTCGCCGGCCAGCGAGAACGACAGCACGTTGGCCTCGCCGGGCAGCTGCCCGGCCAGCGGCCCGGGCGGATCGCGCAGGACCAGGCTGACCCGCTGCCTGGTTTCCGCCAGCCGCTTGCCGGTGCGCAGGTAGAACGGCACGCCGCGCCAGCGCGGGTTGTCGATCCACAGCCGCGCCGCCACGAACGTGTTCTGCCCGGACTTGGCCGCCACCCCGGGCACCTTGCGGTAGCCGGTGAACTGGCCGAGCACCACCTCGGCCGGGTCGATCGGCCGGAACGACTTGATCACCTTCTCCCGGGCGGCCTGCAGGTCCAGCGCGCCCAGGCTGGCCGGCGGCTCCATCGCCACCAGCGACAACAGCTGGAACAGATGGTTCGGCACCATGTCGCGCAAGGCGCCGGTCGCGTCGTAGAACACGGAACGGTCGGTGAGGCCGAGCTTCTCCGGCACGTCGATCTGCACCGACTCGACGTGGTGGCGGTTCCACATCGCGTCGAACAGGCCGTTGGCGAAGCGCAGCAGGTGCAGGTCCTGGGTGGCCTCCTT
>DAHUXF010000770.1 GCA_027307295.1 Acidobacteriaceae bacterium | reverse complement strand
ATCCGCAGGCGGCGCCCCTCCCAGATCGCATCGCCGTAGAGACGGTCGCGAGTGATGCCGGGTTCGTCCCCGACGATTGCGCGGCGCGAGCCCACGATGCGGTTGAAGAGCGTGGACTTGCCCACGTTGGGATAACCAACCAACCCAACATCGGCCAGCAGTTTCAGCTCCAGCCGAAGGACTTTTTCTTCCCCCGGAAAGCCCTGTTCATGTTCCGTGGGCGCCTGATGGGTGCTGGTGGCAAAGTGTTGATTGCCGCGTCCGCCGCGTCCACCGTGGGCCACAACAATGCGGTCATCCGGCTGGCGGAAGTCATGGACCACTTCGCCAGTATCTTTGTTATAGACAATGGTGCCCACCGGGACTTTCAGCACCACGCTTTCGCCGTCGCGGCCCGTACAGTTGGAGCCTTCTCCGTGCCGTCCGCGCTCGCTTTTGTATTCCGGATTAAAGCGGAAATGCACCAGCGTGTTATGGCGCTCGCTGGATTCCATGAGAATATCGCCGCCACGTCCGCCATCGCCGCCGGAAGGACCTCCACGCGGGACAAATTTTTCCCGGCGAAAGGCCATGCAGCCGTTGCCACCGTCGCCGGCCTTCACTCGAATTTTGGCTTCGTCAATGAACATGGAAAGACAGCAGCTCGAGGGAGCAAGGGAATGAGGGAACAAGAAATCCGCGGGCCTCGAGCCGCTGAGCGGACCGCTTTATGCCTGCCTTTTC
>DAHUXF010000076.1 GCA_027307295.1 Acidobacteriaceae bacterium | reverse complement strand
AGGTTTGACGATGAGATTGTTCCGGTGCCAGTAAGCTTCACGACACCCAATGGATCCAAGCCGAAACGCATGGAGATCATCTTTAAGGTGGATGAAGGCCCGCGCGCTGAAACTTCATTGGAAGCCCTGGCCGGACTGAAGCCGGCGTTTCACGCCAGAGGTACGGTGACGGCAGGGAACTCGTCCCAGACTTCTGACGGTGCGGCTGCCGCTGTGGTCATGACGGCGGACAAGGCGAAACAGCTGGGCATAAAACCCATGGGACGTTTAGTAGCATTTGCCACAGCCGGATACCTGCCGGAAGAGATGGGGCTGGGACCGGTGTTCGCCATTCCTAAAGTCCTGAAGATGGCCGGCCTGAAGCTGTCAGACATCGACGTTATCGAACTGAATGAGGCATTCGCGGCGCAGGCGCTCTCCGTCATCCAAGAGGCCGGGCTTGATCCGAACAAGGTCAATCCCAATGGCGGTGCGGTGGCGCTGGGGCATCCGCTGGGCTGCACGGGAGCCAAGCTGACGGCGACAATTTTGCGGGAACTCAAGCGGCGGAACGGCAAATACGGAATCGTGACCATGTGCGTGGGCGGTGGCATGGGTGCGGCGGGGATATTCGAGAACCTTGCATGAGTTCTTTACCACAGAGGTCACAGAGTGCCACGGAGCAAGCTGGCGTCAACCAAAATCACGCACGCAATTATCGGAGCGGCGATGAAGGTGCATTCTGCGCTGGGTCCGGGTTTGCTGGAAAGCGCCTATGAAGCCTGCATGGTTCATGAACTCCGGAAATCAGGGTTCAAAGTTGACCAGCAGGTTGGTTTGCCAGTGAACTATGACGGGATTCGTATTGACCTGGGCTATCGAATTGATCTGATCGTCAAGGATAGTGTGATTGTAGAGTTGAAGTGTGTTGAGAAGATCGCTGCTGTACACGAGGCGCAGCTGATTTCGTATATGCGCCTGAGCAAAATGAATGTTGGCCTCTTAATCAATTTTCATGTTCGTCATCTTAAGGATGGAATCAAGAGATTTGTTGAGGGTACTGACTGGAATTGACTCTGTGTTCCTCTGTGCCCTCTGTGGTTAAAGGAGAAATCATGGCAACTGTAGCAGTCCCGAACAAAACCAAACTTACCGGCGGAAGCTTTTTGATCCAGGAGCACGCCACTGACCAGGTTTTTACTCCGGAAGACCTGAGCGAAGAGCATCAGCAGATCGCCCGGACCACGGATGAATTTGCGCGCAATGAGATTCTTCCCAATGCGGAGAAGATCGAGCACAAGGAATTCGCGGTGACCCGCGCTCTCATCCAGAAGGCCTGTGAAATCGGCATTGGCAACGTGGACATTCCTGAGCAGTACGGCGGCTCGGACATGGACAAGGTTTCCTCGGCGCTGATCAACGAACACATCTCCGTGTCCGGCAGCTTCAGCGTGGCTTTTGGCGGCCACACCGGAATTGGCACGCTGCCGATTCTCTATTTCGGCACCGAAGAGCAGAAGAAGAAATACCTGCCCAAGCTGGCGGCGGGCGAGATGATCGGCGCCTACGCTCTATCGGAGAGCACCAGCGGCTCCGACGCCATGAACGCCCGCACTCGCGCGGTGCTTTCGCCCGATGGCAAGCACTACATCCTGAACGGCGAGAAGATGTGGATCACCAACGGCGGCTTTGCTGACGTGGTGATTATTTTCGCCAAGGTGGACGGGGAAAAATTCAGCGCGTTTATTGTGGAGCGCAGCTTCCCCGGTTTCCAGTCCGGAGCGGAAGAAAAGAAGATGGGAATCCGCGGATCGTCAACCACGCCTATCATCCTGAATGATTGCCGCGTGCCCAAAGAGAACCTGTTGGGCGAAATTGGCAAGGGCCATGTGATTGCCTTTAACACGCTGAATATTGGGCGCTACAAACTGGGCGCGGGCGTGGTGGGCGGTGCGCGCAACGCGCTCAACAATTCCATTGGCTATGCAAAACAGCGCAAGGCTTTTGGCAAGACGCTGGCGGATTTTGGGATCATCCAGGAAAAGCTGGCCAACATGGCCGCCGGCATATACACCGGCGAGTGCATGTCCTACCGCACGGTGGGCATGATTGATGCCGCGATGTCGGAAATCGACAAGAACTCGCCTGACGTCTACAAAGAGACCGCCAAGAATATTGAAGAGTATGCCGTTGAATGCTCCATCCTGAAAGTCTTTGGCTCGGAAATGCTCGACTATGTGGTGGATGAGACAGTGCAGATTTACGGCGGCTATGGCTTTGTGGAAGAGTATCCGGCGGAGCGGGCGTATCGTGATGCGCGCGTCAACCGTATCTTTGAAGGCACCAATGAGATCAACCGCATGATCATTACCGGCTGGCTGCTGAAGCGGGCCATGAAAGGACAATTGGCGCTCATGCCGGCTATCAAGAAGCTTACGGATGAAATCATGTCCGGGCCAAGCTCGTCGGAGCCGCTGGAAGGCCCTCTGGCTGTTGAACGGACGCTGGTCAGCAACGCCAAGAAGGCCGGGCTCATGCTGGCTGGAGCGGCGGTGCAGAAGTATATGGCGGCCATTGAGCAGCAGCAGGAGATCCTCTCCGCAATCGCAGACATGATTATCGATATCTATGCCATGGATTCCGTGGTGCTGCGCACACAGAAGCTGATTGAGACCCAGGGCGAGGCGAAGTCGAAACTGGCAATTGCCATGGCCCAGGTAAGCCTGTCAAACTCAATGGACAAGATTGAGGCCGCAGCCAAGAAAGTGGTTGCTGCGGTTTCTGAAGGTGACATGCTACGCACACAGCTCGTGATTCTGCGGCGCTTGTTCAAGCATGAGCCGTTCAATGTGATTGCTTTGACCCAGCAGATTGCCAGCCGTTTGCTTGAGGCAGGGAAATACGTGCGGGCATAACAGTCGCTCAAGATTTGTGAATCATTCAGCGGCTGGCTATCATCTCTTGGCCAGCCGCTATTTTTATGAATACAGAATGCAACCGCATCGCTGATCAACTTGCTTCCACCGTCAATGGCGAAGCCTGGTATGGAGATTCTCTGCGCGAAATTCTGGCTGGCGTAACTGCAGCTCAGGCACAGGCCCATCCCATGCCCCAGGCCCATTCTATTTGGGAGCTGGTCCTGCACGTTGAAGCCTGGGTCAAGTTTGCTTGTGGCGCTGTGCAGGGAACCCCGATTCCTCCCTGGCCCGCCATGCCCATAGAACTGGATTGGCCGCCGGTAACGGCGGCCAGCGAGCAGGCATGGCAGGATGCTGTGCGCTCATTTTTTGCGACCCACATGAAACTGATGGAGGCAATCAAGGGATTTGCCGATGAACGCCTGGAGGCCACGGTTCCAGGCAGGACTTATACCTTCTACAGGCTCTTTCAGAGCACAACGCAACATGCGGTTTATCATAGCGGGCAAATTGTTCTCCTGAAAAAGATGTCGGCCTGAGCGACTGAACACGCGTTCATTATCGGATGTCGTCCCGTTTGTCAGGCTTATTACGATGGGCGATAGGAGTTGAGTTCAAGCCTTGCAGAAAGGCCGACTGCCTGCCGGATATCTGTTCGTCTTGATTGTTGTAGTTCCGCTTGTTGCAATGATTTGCGCAAATCTACGAACGAATTAAGATGCAATCCATTTCACTTTACTTTGAAATAGGAACCGGAAGCTAATTCCTATGGCTTCTTGTTGGTAGTGGCATTTTTCCATAGCCTTAATATGGTTTCTCGAAAAGTTTCATCAATTGCAAGCTAGTTGAAAACTTCTGCATTCGTTTTAACCTTGATGGTGTCCATCAGCGAAAAAAATAGGTTATTTTTTACTTGTCTCCATTGCAGAGCTGGCCAGAGTAGGAGTATCTTTGCAAGGCCCAGTAACTTCCGAAACTGGTCAGGAGACAGAAATGATTCCCTCACGCCGATTTGGCCTACTGTTTTTCGTCCTGCTGTTCATGTTTGCCTTTACCGCCGGCTACGCGCAGACCGGTGACGACGCAATTGCCCGCTCCGCCGTAGCGAGCGGTCAAGCCGATTTTCCTTCTCATACACCCATCAATGTAAATTCAGGCTACGCTGGCGCGTTGACCATTGGCTCAAACGTAGTTCTTGATGCTGACACGGGTGCTGTAGTAAGCGGCTCGCTTGGAAACGCCGGCCTGAATAGCAGCGCGCTGAACGGCAGCGCGCCGATCGGCGGCGGCAACGATGACAATTTCGATGTTGATAATCGCCGGCCGAATAGATCAAACATCGATGGGCTGATTACCGTAGCCACTTTTGATGGAGCATTTGTTGCCCAGGCGGGTCCCAGCGCGGGGCGTGATTTCCGCTTCACCATGTTGGGCAATGATCCCAAACTCGGCGGCACAACCGTGTTCCCGGCCAACGTTGACGAGATCTCTCTGCAACTGCTCAATGCTGATGGCAGCGTTTTCAAAACCGTGCCCTTCGCGCCGTTTGAGCAAGTCACGCTGGAATCTCCCAATTTTGAGCCGCTTGACTACCGCTCCGGTCATAACATTGAGTTTGGTGACGCCGTCCACCGCGCCCAATTCTTCAATGTGATGAGGAACAACTGGCACACGCTGCTGGTCCCGAAGGTCATCAACAAGGTGACAATCACTGTTCCCTTCTTCGTGAATGTGCAGCTCGGCAATGGCACCATTATCCAGGCCCGGTCGTATTTCACAGGCACCGCTGCTGACGGCAGCACATTCGTGTTGATGCTGAGTCCGCTCTTCAATTTCTTCTTTACCAACGAAGTAGTGAATGAGATCAATGTTGGCAACTTCACCACCAACGGCATGAACATGACCATGTTCCCGAACACCTTCCTGTTCAACCTGAATGTCAATAATCCCAACGTCCCAGGTGGATGCTGCGTTCTCGGCTTCCACACGTTTTTCCGGGACGGTGTGTTTCCAGAGCACCGCTGGATCACCCAGTATGCAAGCTGGATCTCGCCCGGAATCTTCGGCGGCGGGTTCCAGGACGTGACAGCGGTGAGCCATGAGCTTGCTGAAACGTTCGGCAATCCTTTTGTTAGTAATCCTGCACCAAACTGGCAGTTCCCGGGTCAGCCGGCGAATTCCAAGGTTTGCCAGAACAATCTGGAAGAGGGCGATCCGATCGAGGTCGTGGCCAATGCGACGGCTGCAATCGAGGTGAAGGAAAGAGGTTTCAAATTCACCTATCACCCGCAAAACATTCCCTTGTTGCAGTGGTTTGAGATGGGGACCACCTCCAGCGCTATCGATGGGGCATTCAGCTTCCCGGATGAGACCGTTCTGCCACATTCGGCCCTGCCTTGCCCGCAGTAACTTCCAATTAAGCTGTATTAACAAATGAATGGCGCCGGTTAAAACCCGGCGCCATTTTTCTTCCTCAAATAACCTCACAAGAAAATGATTTAGACGAAGGTAATTTGCATCCTCAGAACCATCCTGATAATCTAACTAACCGGTTAATTAATTAATTCTTGGCACTTGTTTTGAGCCCTATTGGGGCTCAACAACCCAAAGGGGCAGACCTGGAACAAATGAACCTGAGAACACGCATGCGTGCATCTAAATTCCGTTATGGAATCAGGAAGGGCAGAATGGGGACGCGCGCGGTCCAGTCGATTTTATTTCTATTTTTAGCTGCTGTTTCCGCAGTTGCCCAGCTACAAGGAACAGCACCTGTCTCAACGAATTCAGAATCACAGGTGGTGCCGCTGTCTGTGACCCAGCCTGTCTCTCAGGACGCTTTTACGGGCAGCGGAACGGTGGATAAACCCGTTGCCGGAGTGATCCAGCTTTCGCTTCTGGATGCGATCGACCGTGGGTTTAAACACAACCTGGGGCTGTTGCTTTCTGCCCAACAGAGCGAAGAGGCGCGGGCGCTGCATCGCAGGCAACTGAGCGCGACGCTGCCCAAGGTTTCCGGCGACGCCTCAGAAACGCTGAATCAGATCAACCTGGCGGCTTTTGGGATTCCTTTACCTGCCGGCCTGAAGTCCCCGGTGGTGGGGCCATTTGCCGTGTTTGACGCGCATGCCGGCATGACGGAGACGCTGCTGGACTTTAACGCCATCAATAAAGTGCGTGCTGCTGCGGAGAACGAGAAGGTAGCCAGATTCGGCCTGCAGGATGCCCGCGAACTTGTGGTGCTGGTGGTGGGCAATGAATATTTGCTGACGATAGAGAGCGCGGCCCGCCTTGAAACAACCAAGGCGCAGTTGGCCACGGCGCAGACCATCTTCCATCAGGCTGAGGACCTGAAGAAAGCAGGGGTGAGCGCCGGAATTGACGTGCTGCGAGCGCAAGTGCAGATGCAGGGACAACAGCAGCGTGTGCTGGCGGCCCAGAACCAGTATGAGCAGCAGAAGATGCGTCTGGCGCGGACGATTGGATTACCGGTTTCCCAGCCATTTGAACTTACTGACAAAGTACCCTACGCTCCGCTGCCCCAGTTGAACCTTGAAGAGGCGCTGGCGCGGGCTTATCTCCGCCGGCCTGAATATCTGGCGGGCCAATCCCGCGTGCGCGCAGCAGAACTCGCAGTGAAAGCGGCCCGTGGAGAAGCTTTGCCCACCGTACAAGTAAACGGGCAGGTGGGAAGGGTCGGTCCTGCGCCCGGCAGTTCTGAGACAACATACAGTTTATCGGCTGGGATACATGTGCCTGTCTTTCAGGGAGGCAAAGTAAAAGCCGACGTCGCCCAGGCGGAGGCGCAACTCCGTGAAAGCCGCTTGCAGCATGAAAACCTGCGCAGCCGGGTGGAATTTGAGGTCCGCTCAGCCTGGATGGACGTTAAATCTTCTGATGAACAGGTGGGAGTTGCCCGGCAGCAGGTGGACCTGGCCAATGAACAGCTCAAAGAAGCGCAGGACCGCTATTCTGCCGGCGTTTCCGGGAGCCTGGAAGTGGTGCAGGCCCAGGAAGCCGTGGCGGGCGCCAGTGAGTCATACATTCAAGCTTTGTATTTGAACAATGTAGCCAAGCTCTCCCTGGTGCGGTCACTGGGTCAAGCAGAGCAACAGACAAGAACTTTCCTGGGAGGAAAATAAGGTGGCAGATCCGGTGAAGATATCGCCCCAATTTGCGGAAGAGGAAGAAGACGTGAAAGAAGACGTGAAGGAGCCTGTTACAGTCGTCGAACGTCGGACCGGCAAGGAACGGCGGCTCTTGCCGGAGCAAAGCGCCGTGGGATTCTTCCACGAGCACCCCAAAGCCGGATGGATTATGGCGGCGGTTGCAATCGTGCTGCTGGTTGGCGGCGTGTTGATCTGGCATTACTACTCCGTGCGTGAATCAACCGATGATGCCCAGATCGACGGCCATATTAATCCCATCAGCCCGCGCGTTACCGGCACGGTAGTGCGCGTGCTGCATGACGATAATGAACTGGTGCAGGCCGGAACGCTGCTGGTGGAAATGGACCCCCGCGACTATGAAGTTGCGGTTGACCGCGCCCGCGCTGATCTGGCCAACATGCAGGCCAGCGCCACGGCAGCCAACGTAGGCGTCCCGCTGACGCAGACCACCAGTTCCAGCCAATTGCTGGCGGCGGATGCCAACGTAAAAGCCTCTGAACGGGAAATTGAGTCGGCCAAAGCCCGGCTGATTGAGTCGCAGTCCAACTATGCCAAAGTTGCGGCGGACCTGAAGCGCATGGAAATGCTGATTGCCCGGGACGAGATTTCCCACCAGCAATATGACGCCACGGTTGCCGCCTACAATTCGGCCAAAGCGAACGTTGACGCCGCAAGTGCCGGCGTATCTGCCGCGGAGAGCCGTGCAGCGCAGGCCCAGGCGCAGGCGGAAGCCGCCCGCACCGTGCCCGAGCAACTGAAAGTAACGCGCGCGCGCGCAGGCGCGGCTTCAGCGGAAGTGCAGCGGGCGATTTCCGCGCTGGCGCAGGCTGAACTCAACCTGAAATACACCAGGATTTACGCGCCTGTGACCGGCGTGCTCAGCAAGCGGAACGTGGAACCAGGACAAGTGCTGCAAGCCGGGCAGCCGGTATTTTCCATTGTGGACGTGGAAGATATATGGACCACGGCAAACTTCAAAGAGACGCAGCTCAGGAACATGCATGTGGGCCAGAAGGCAAAGATCAAAGTGGATGCTTACGGCCGCGAATACAACGGTACAGTGGAATCCATTGGAGCTGCCACAGGAGCCAGGTTCAGTCTGCTGCCGCCTGAAAATGCAACCGGCAATTACGTGAAAGTGGTGCAGCGCATTCCGGTGCGTATCCGCTTTGATAAAGGCCAGGACCCGAACCATCAACTCCGGCCCGGAATGTCCGTTGAGCCGACCGTGCTAACGAAATAACTGGGCGTGCCTGCGCATGCGAATGCATGGGTGCGCGCGCAGCTCCAAACCTGATTTGCTTGCGACTTGCTGAATATTTCTAGAGTAAAAGAAGAATGAGCTATCAATGACGGAACGGCCCACAATCAATCCGTGGATCATCGCTATTTCGGTGATGCTGGGAACTTTCATGGAAGTTCTCGATACCACGGTGGTGAACGTCTCGCTCCAGCACATCGCCGGGAGCTTGTCGGTTACGCCGGAGGAAGCCACATGGGTGCTGACTTCCTACCTTGTGGCCAATGCTATTGTTCTGCCGCTTACCGGATGGCTGGCCAACTACTTTGGCCGCCGCAATATCCTGCTGCTCTCCGTCGGCGGTTTCACCATCTTTTCTTTTCTGTGCGGCATTGCGCCGAATCTTCCTCTTCTGATCCTTTTCCGCATCTTCCAGGGCGCAACGGGAGGAGGCTTGCAGCCGCTTTCGCAGGCCATCCTGATGGAAGCTTTTCCGCCGGAGAAACGCGCCAAAGCCATGGCGTTCTGGGCGCTGGGCATTGTAGTAGCGCCCATGCTGGGGCCCGTCCTGGGCGGCTGGATCACGGATAGCTATAGCTGGCGCTGGCTTTTCTACATCAACATTCCCATTGGCGCTCTTGCGGTCATCATGGCGCTGATGTTCATTCACGATCCGCCCTACATCAAGCGCGGCGAAGGCGGCGTTGATTACTGGGGCATCGGCTATCTTGCGTTGGGGATCGGCGCCCTGCAGATCATGCTTGATAAAGGCCAGGAAGAAGATTGGTTTGGCTCGCACTTCATTCTCACGCTGTTTATCCTGTGCGTGCTGGGCTTTGTTTTCTTTATTGTGCGCGAATTAATCACGGGTCATCCCGTGGTGCAGCTCAAGATTTTTAAAAACCGCACTTATGCTACCGGCGTGTTTCTTATGACCGTGCTGGGCTTTGTGCTCTATGGCAGCACCGTCTTGCTTCCTCTCTGGCTGCAAACGCTGATGGGATACTCCGCCCTGGAAGCCGGCATGGCCATGCTGCCGCGCGGGCTGGGATCGTTTCTCTTCATGCCGATTGTGGGCATTCTTATGGGCAAAATCGAGGCCCGCAAACTATTGGCCACCGGGTTGGTGATTGCGTCCTTCAGCATCTATCAGCTTTCCAAGCTGAACCTGAACGCTGGTTACTGGGACATCTTCTGGCCGCAACTCCTGCAGGGCGCGTCCATGGGATTGCTCTTTGTTCCCCTGACCACCATCACCAACGGCCCCATTCCCAAGGAACAGATGGGCAACGCCACCAGCCTGTTCAACCTGATGCGCAACATCGGAGCAAGTATAGGGATTGCCAGCGTTACCACCATGTCCGCCCGCCATGCCCAGATACATGCCAACAATCTTTCCCAGCACGTCAATCCCTATAGCACAATCTCCCAGGTCACTCTGCAGGGAATGAAACAGACCCTGATGGCCAGGGGCATGGACGCCGCTACGGCCACAAAACAAGCCTATGCCGCGATCTTTGGCATGGTGCAACAGCAGGCCGCCATGATGTCTTATATTGACGTCTTCTTCCTGCTAGCCATCATGTTCGCCGCATGTATTCCGCTGATCCTCATCATGAAAAAACCGCCCAAGGGCAAAGCCGGGCCGGAAACGATGGGACACTGAAGGGATCGCCGTTATCACTGTGATCGGTTGATCGCCGCCAGTTCACCGGCATTTGCAAGAAACTCATATGGCACCGCCGCCCTCGGCGGTGTTTTTGTGTTTCGTGATTGATTCGTGCACAGAACGCAGAAAAGCCTTGGTTTGAACAAAAAGGTTGCTTATTATTAACGTTCTGGGTATAGATAACTGGGAATTATGTGAGGTCGGGCAAACTTTCTGAACTTCTTGATTG
>DAHUXF010000769.1 GCA_027307295.1 Acidobacteriaceae bacterium | reverse complement strand
TTCCCGAACGCCTTGATCTCCACGTCCACACCGGCGGGCAGATCGAGCTTCATCAGCGCATCCACCGTGTTCTGCGTGGGCTCCAGAATGTCAATCAGGCGCTTATGCGTGCGGATCTCAAATGCCTCGCGCGACTTCTTGTCCACGTGAGGGGAACGCAGCACGCAATATTTATTTTTCACCGTGGGCAGCGGAATCGGTCCTGCAATCTGCGCCCCGGTGCGTTTTGCCGTATCGACAATCTCACCCGTGGACTGGTCCAGAATGCGGTGGTCGTAAGCCTTGAGGCGAATGCGAATTTTGTCTCCTTGTCTCATGGCGTTACTCGATGATCTCCGTGACGGCGCCGGCGCCGACGGTGTGGCCGCCTTCGCGAATCGCGAAGCGCAAGCCCTTCTCCATCGCCACCGGCGTGATCAGCGTCACTTCGCAGCTCACGTTGTCGCCCGGCATCACCATCTCCACGCCTTGCGGCAGCTTCATGTCCCCGGTCACGTCCGTGGTGCGGAAGTAAAACTGCGGACGATACCCCGTGAAAAACGGCGTATGACGCCCGCCCTCTTCCTTCGTCAGCACGTACGCTTCCGCCTTGAACTTCGTGTGCGGCGTGATCGAGCCCGGCTTGCACACCACCTGCCCGCGCTCCACGTCCTCTTTCTCCGTGCCGCGCAGCAGCAACCCAACGTTGTCCCCCGCAATGCCTTCGTCCAGCAGCTTGCGGAACATTTCGAC
>DAHUXF010000768.1 GCA_027307295.1 Acidobacteriaceae bacterium | reverse complement strand
CAAATCTGCTGTCAGCTGTCCGCTGTCAGCCCTCAGCGGCTAAAGCCGCTCTTAATCCCGACTTCAGCGGCACGGCTAAAGCCGTGCCCTTCCCAAACCTTGCCGCAAACCACAAAACCAAATTATGGAGCCGATGACCAGGATTGAACTGGTGACCTCTCCCTTACCAAGGGAGTGCTCTACCAACTGAGCTACATCGGCTCGGAAACCCGCTGCGCCTCAGCCTTATCCGCATTGCGCTCGTCGTCCGGATGCATCACATCTTTGCGTCGCGTCCAACTCTTCACTGCAAACAAAGCCAAAATCACCAAAGTGCCCACCCGCAGCTTCGTATCCGTAATCGTCAGCCACGTCAAAACTCCCAGCACGACGTAGGCGATCAAAGCTGCGGCTAAACGATTCATCCAATTCCCTCGCAAACACCGCTCGGGATTTCGCTAGCGGGCTCACATCCACTGAACGGCTTAACTCTGGTGCACAGGGGAGGATTCGAACCTCCGTACCTCGCTAGGAGGAACAGATTTACAGTCTGTCGGCTTTAACCACTCACCCACCTGTGCAAAAACTTTCGGGCGATGCGGCCGATCGCGCTTCGTCCGGCAGACCGCGTTTGAAATTCGCAGGCGCTCTTCGAAAACCTGCGGACCAAACGCAGCACAAACCACACTTCAATTTCGTAAAACCGACTTTCGCAATACAGGGAAACCAAGGTCGCGCACAAGACACCGCGAAGATTAC
>DAHUXF010000767.1 GCA_027307295.1 Acidobacteriaceae bacterium | reverse complement strand
CAGCCCGGAGCCGCTCCGTCCACTCATGCAGCGTGCTGCGCGTGGCCTCATAGAGCCGTTGGATTTGTTCAGGACTCATGCGCTGCGTCAGCAAGACCGGAGAGAGTTGCGCGTGAAACAGGATTTCATCCGAATAAGCATTGCCGATGCCGCTGAAAAGCCGTGGATCAGTGAGCGCGCGTTTGAGCGTGTGGTTGGTTGCCGTCAGCGTGGCAGTGAACTGCTCCAGCGATGCAGAGAAAACATCAACGCCTCCGGGATCAAGCGCGGTTAATCCTGCTTCGCCCTGGACCAGATGCAATGATGCGCGCTTGCGCGTGCCGGCTTCCGTGAGGGTCAGCGTGCCGGAATCAAAATCAAAGGCCGCCAACGTGCGCCTGCCATCGGCTGTTTTACGCTGTTGGCTCCAGTGCAGCCGCCCGGCAATCATCAGATGGAAGACCAGCCAGAGATCGTTGTCGAAATGAAATGCAACGCGCTTGCCCACCCGTCGCAGCTCCGTGACCTTGTGACCGAAAATAGATTCCATCGGCGGAGTTGCGGTGCGTAGAAGCGACGGGCCGCGCACGTCGGCGCGCTCCAGCACATGTCCCACAACGCGCTTTTCCAGCGCTTCCATGTAGACAACAATGTCGGGAAGTTCCGGCAAGGGTCAGCGTCCCTTCCTTGATTTCGCTTCGATGAGCCTTTGCTTCGCTTAAGCCTGCTTCGCCAACTCCAGCTCAATCTTCTTGGTGGCCGG
>DAHUXF010000766.1 GCA_027307295.1 Acidobacteriaceae bacterium | reverse complement strand
AACGAGCCGTAAACCATTTTTCTGGCGAAGGGGTCCATGCGTTATTTGCCCGCGTGAGATCTGATCTCGCGCCACAGCTCGGCGCGTCCTGCGCCGGTTTTGGCCGAATACGGCAGAATGGCTTCTACCTGATACTCCCGGGCCAGCGCTGTCAGCGCGGCGCGCTGCTTGTTGCCCGAGAGCTTGTCCGCTTTGGTGCCCACGATGAGAAAATCCCGTTGTGCGCTACTGAGAAATTGGATGAGATGCTGATCCGGTTCCTGAGCGGGAATATTGGAATCAATGAGTACGATGGAAAGCGCCAGACTTTCACGATCTGTGAGATAAGGCTCAATAAACTTTGGCCATTCAGCGGAAATGGAGCGGGAAATCTTGGCATAACCGTAGCCGGGCAGATCGACCAGCATCATCTCTGGCGCCGGTTGGCTGGGTTTGGAGTAAAGTCCAATGAAATTGATGGTGCGCGTTCTCCCCGGCGTTGAGCTTACGTGAGCGATTTTTTGTCCCAGCAGGGAATTGATGAGGCTCGATTTGCCAACATTCGAGCGGCCAAGAAAAGCGAATTCCGGCGGGCCCTCAGGCGGAAAGAATTTCGGGTCAGCGGCAGAGGTAATGAATTTGGCTATAGGGATTGTCATTGAGTCATTTGTTGCCGCATGCCAAGCTGCTGGAGTCTCCATCCCCGCAATGAAATTCATCAGCCTTTACAGCGGGATTCGGCGCACATGCAGCTTGCACTGTATGTAATGACCATATCATGCCG
>DAHUXF010000765.1 GCA_027307295.1 Acidobacteriaceae bacterium | reverse complement strand
ATGGTGGTTTCCTATACGCGATCAAAGTCTACATCGAACCGGACCATCGATTTTTCCATCGACGCGCTGCTGCAAGGCAACCAGGTGGGCGGCGTCCTGCCGTGGGACTCTCCGAACCAGGTCACGGCCTGGGGAACGTTTCCGCTGTTCTGGAAGTTGAAGAAATTTGATTTTGAATGGTCCAGCCTGTGGCGTACAGGCTTTCCCTTTGCCACGGTTGACCAGTTTGGACAGATCGTCTCCGGTCCCGGACAGTTTCGCTTTCCCGATTTTTTCATCGCGAGCGCCGCCGTGGAGCGCAAGTTCGTCTTCCGCGGTTATCGCTGGGCTGCCCGCATCGGCATGGACGACTTTACAAACCGGGTGAATCCCACGGTGGTTGACAACAACGTGAACTCACCCAGCTTCCTTACCTTCTTCGGCACTACACACCGCACGCTCAATGGGCGCATCAGGTTTCTGGGAAAGACATAAACCAAAATACGAGTGCTCGTTGCTGGGCCGCCCTGCTCCATCGCCAGGTCTTACACCAGCTTGAATTCAGGCTCTGGAGTGGCTTCCAGAAGGGTGCGGGTGTATTCGTGTTGCGGCTGTGAGGTGATTTGCTCGGCTGGCCCCACTTCCACGATCTCACCACGGCGCATGACGGCAATGCGGTCGCAAAGATAGCGCACCACCGGCATGGAATGCGAGATAAAGAGATAGGTAAGGCCGAAGTCGCGCTGAAGGTTCCGGAGCAGGTTCACAATCTGCGCTCCCACGCTC
>DAHUXF010000764.1 GCA_027307295.1 Acidobacteriaceae bacterium | reverse complement strand
TCATGATGCGCCAGATTGCCCAGCGCGCGAATCTCTCCGGCATGGTTCATGCCCATCTCCACCACCGCAAGATCGTGCTCGCTTTCCAGCCGCAGCAGTTGCAGCGGTAAACCCAGATGGTTATTCAGGTTTCCGGTGCTTTTCATAACGCGAAAGCGCGTGGCCAGAATATGGGCCAGGATTTCTTTGGTAGTGGTTTTGCCAGCCGATCCAGTGACGGCCAGCAACGGCTTGCCCCATAACCGGCGCGCTGCCGCGCCCAGAGACTGCAATGCTTTTACTGTGTCCGGAACATGCAGCAGACGGCTGGCACTGCCGCTTACGTTTTTTCCTGTTTGCACAATGGCGCCTACAGCGCCTTTTTCCAGCGCAGATTGAACATAAGCATGGCCATCAAAGCGCTCACCGGAAATTGCGATAAATAGGTCGCCTGGATTGAGAGTGCGCGAATCAATGGAGTACCCCATGGCGACCGCGTCCTGATCAAATTCGCCTCTGGCTCCAACAAACTCGGCGATTCGCCACAGCGGCAACTTCATCGGGCACTTTCCTTCCTTCCGTAGTTCATCTGTTGTAACGCGTCCTGCGCCACCTGCACATCATCGAAAGGGTATGTACCTTCGCGCGTGATTTGCACTTTCTCATGTCCTTTGCCGGCGATCAATACCACGGCTGGCGTTCCCGTCCTGGGAAGTAACAGCGCCGGCCTCGCCGCCCCGGGCGCTCAGACTTCTCTGGCGCCCGGATTGAGCTACGATCCCGCCCTCATAGGTACCCTCAGCTGGGGACACCTG
>DAHUXF010000763.1 GCA_027307295.1 Acidobacteriaceae bacterium | reverse complement strand
TGGCCACGGTGCTGATGAGAAGAAAGGCCAGTGTAATTCCGGTAAGTTTGATGGAAATGCGTAATCTATCGTGCACAGTGAAGACTCCTTTCGTGCAAATCGGAGTTGATGGATGGGCCGGCCCCTCAAGCTATGAGCGCTTTAGATAGGACCGGAGAATAAGACAGCACTCCCACGGAAGGGCGTCCCCTGAGAAGAAGCGAGTGCTTCCTATAGTTCACTTTGTGTAGACACGTTTTGTCATCTTCTCTTGCAGAACACTATCTTGCAGAACACTGTTTTGCAGAACCACAGCGTCAGCGTCATCATGCTCGCTGTTTCATCCGCTGTCAAGGCCAACGCTGGCGGCGATTATGGAGCATTCCCCTTGGCGCACGGTGGATTTTCTTGCGCCATGAGTTTCTGCGGCAAGATTGCACCAAGGGGAGCCGCCCCCAAATATAGAATTGCTTCATGAGGCGAGCGCTGGCCATTCCTGGCTCTGCAACGTTCCTAGTTATTGCTCCGGGAGCCATTGCAGGCTACATACCCTGGCGGATTTGCCGGTGGCATGTTGGAGCGCCGCTGCTGGGAAGTTCCTGGCTTCGGCTGGCCGGTGCGCGGTTGATTGCCGCAGGGCTTACCTGGCGCGACTTCCCGCATGACCCGTGATGGTGAGCGCGTCGGTCCTTGGGATTATGTGCCGCAATGGGCAGATAACGGCGAAAGACGTTCTGACGCGATGATTCACTGTTTGCTTATCCGCGCCCATAAAGGAGCTATAGGGTTCCCTCATTGCGCTCGGGATGTGTTATTCCCTTAACTCCACCACTGTC
>DAHUXF010000762.1 GCA_027307295.1 Acidobacteriaceae bacterium | reverse complement strand
AGAAACGATCTGTACGGCCAAAGGCTAGTCCAGGAACAGGTCAGGTTGGACGTTGCCAACGCTGTTCATCAGCTCGAAGAAGCGAAGCTCAGCATCGCAGCAAGTAAGGACGCACTCGATCTGGCGCAGAAAACAATGGCCGCCGAGCAACGCAAGTATGAGTTGGGATCAAGCACAATATTCCTCGTTCTTGAGGCGCAGACGGAATTAGCGGCGGCACAGCAGAATCTGTTACAGGCCGAAGTGGGATATCAGATGGCCGTGGCTGCAGTCGATCATGCAACGGGAGAGTTGCTCGAGCCGTATCATGTGCAGATCGCGGAACTGGCGCACTAGTGCGGAAGTCGCTGCAATGCGATCTTCCCTGCCGTCCGCAAAGCAAGTAAACTAATGATCCAGACCGTGCGAAAGTGGCGGAATTGGCAGACGCACCAGACTTAGGATCTGGCGGGTAAAACCGTGGGGGTTCGAGTCCCCCCTTTCGCACCAAGCTTTCCTCGACGTACACCGCCCTCTCCCTTACGCCTACTTCCCTGCCACAGGTTCGGCGCGGCGATAGACCCGCACGTAGTCCACGAGCATGGTTTGGGGGAAGACGGTCGAGGCATCGGGATTGCCGGGCCAGTAGCCGCCGACGGCGACATTCAGCAACAGGAAAAATGGATGGTCATACACCCACTTCGCGCCGGCGGGGAGATCGGCGGGAGTGCGGGTGGCGTATAGATGATCGTCGATGTAGAAGCGGATGACGTTGGGCTCCCACTCGGCGGCAAAGAGGTGAAAGTCGTCGGCAACCGGCTGGTCCGATTTCGCCAC
>DAHUXF010000761.1:546-822 GCA_027307295.1 Acidobacteriaceae bacterium | reverse complement strand
CTCAAGAGGAAAATTGGTGACTCTGCATTGGCGCGCTAAATCGCCAAGCCACTCATCGAGCCCGGATTGGTATTGGAAAGTCGGCTGGTGTACTAACTTCTGGCAGCGAAAGCTCAGTTGGCGAGAACAATCGGTTCGGTCTCTCGACACGGAATTGACTGCAGCTTAGCAGAGTGCTGAAAGAGGTCTTCGCTATCCGATCGCCAGACGGACCGCGCGCCTTTAAGCTGTTGAGACTAAGGAGTGTGATCCGTCAGTGGTTCGTAAGCTATTGAA
>DAHUXF010000761.1:0-536 GCA_027307295.1 Acidobacteriaceae bacterium | reverse complement strand
CGCTTTTTTTCGGGGGCAAGAAAGTCCGCGAAAAATTGTAGCCAAGGAATTCTGGGAAATTGCGGATGCAGGAGATGGTGGGCGCTATAGGATTCGAACCTATGACTTCCACCGTGTGAAGATGGCACTCTACCGCTGAGTTAAGCGCCCTGCTGAAAACCTTCAGAGTCTACGAGGCGGTTCAACAGACTCAATGATTTAGCGTGGTGAAGGTGTCCACTCAGAGGGTACTCTATCGCTTTTTTCCGTTGGTGTCCACTCGATTTGGACACTCGATTTGGACACCAGCGGGCGCTTGACTTTTTTGTTTCTTCCACATCGGGGACGACTTGCCTTGGGCGGGGTGACGGCATTTCGGCGGCGTCCGTTTGTGCTGCGCTCAGAGACAAATCCAAGGATGGCGCTGCTTAGTCTTGCGAGCATATCGAGGTCAGGAGCCTCGGCGGCCAATATGACGGTCATAGTAGCGCGCGCTCTCTCTCGTGTCGTTCAGCCCACCTCGGGGGATACGCGATAGCACTCATGTTTGCGTCTTG
>DAHUXF010000760.1 GCA_027307295.1 Acidobacteriaceae bacterium | reverse complement strand
GACTTCAATGCTGCAATTGATTTGGCATGGATATATAAAGGTTGGTTGAGGAACAGTCAGGGCAAAGATGATGACAGAGCGGAACGCAGTGTTACTGGGGGCTTCGGGACTGGTAGGCGGCTTCTGTCTGAAGGCGCTGGTGGAAGCCCCGCAGTATTCCAGAGTAGTGCTGTTTGGCCGGAAAGAGTTGCCCCTGGCAATGACACGCGCCAAAGTAACGCAGAGGGTTGCGGACCTGGGAAGTCTCACGGCCAACGATTTTCGCGGCGTACAGGATGTGTTTTGCGCGCTGGGCACAACCATCAAAAAGGCGGGATCACAAGAGGCCTTTCGGCGCGTTGACCTGGAATTGCCATTACGCGCAGCAACGGAAGCGCAGAAAGCCGGAGCGGAGCAGTTTATTGTTGTGACTTCTGTGGGCGCCGATCCGGCGACAAAGAATTTCTATCTGTGCACGAAAGGCGAATTGGAACAGGAGTTGGCAAAGTTGCCATTTAAAGCGTTGCACATATTCCATCCGAGTTTGCTGCTGGGGAAGCGTGCTGAGTTCCGGCTGGGCGAGGCGCTGGCCATGAAGGTTGCTCCGGCGCTTGATCTGCTGGCGCTGGGACGGCTCAGAAAATACCACTCCATTCGGGCTGAGATAGTGGGACGAGCCATGGTGGGGGCAGCCAGCCAAGGCCGGAGTGGAGTGTCTTTATATGATTATGAAGGTATTGTGAGGCTGGGCAGCTTGACCCATACCACTTGACCCGTCACTACCCTCACTGACCCGTCAACACATTGACTGAACACAAGGTTGAGACTAGTCTTCTTGCGCTTGTGCCTGGAGGGAAACATG
>DAHUXF010000075.1 GCA_027307295.1 Acidobacteriaceae bacterium | reverse complement strand
CGCTCTGATGATCTCCTGTCTGGCCGGAGTGCTTAAAGCAGGAGCAGCCTATCTCCCGGTCGATCCGTCGGATGCACCGGACCGGATTGTAAATGCCATACGGGAAGCAGCGCCGGCCATCATCATAACTCAGCGTCACTTACTAAATCGCTTTTTGCGGGGCGCTACGGAAGTAATTCAAATCGACCAGCCGGATCTTCTTGCTCAGGAGTCCTGTGCAAACCCGGTGCAGAAACCAAAGCCGGAATCCTCTGCACATGTGATTTTTACAGCTGGTTTCACAGGGCATCCTAAAGGCGTTGTGGTGAGCCACCGCTCACTCTTGAATCTGGTTTTATGGCATCAGAACCGGTATCAGATAGAGGCGAATGATCGCTGCAGCCAGCTCTCCCCGGCTGGATCAAATATGTGCGTATGGGAGCTGTGGCCATATCTAACCGCTGGGAGCCAGATTGTTATCGGGAAAGATGATGTTAAGTTGCGTGCTAGCACATTAAAAAACTGGTTGATAGATCAGGGTATTACCCTGACGTGTTTGCCGGCCCTTATGGCAGAAGCCCTCATACGCGAGAATTGGCCATCTTGTAAGCTCCGTGGGCTGTTGGTCTATGGCGATCGCCTGACAGCCAGGCCGATCCGCAATCTTGGCTTTGTGGTTGTAAATCACTATGGAGCAACTGAAGCGATTGTGGCAACTGCCGGCGAGGTGCCTGCCCATGATGAGTCAGATCGATTGCCAGACATAGGGTCGCCCATTGCCAATGGCAAGGTTTATATATTGGACCGCTTTCGCCAACCAGTACCGGTCGGCGTTCCAGGAGAGATTTACATAGGCGGGGAAACGGTGGCGATGAAGTATCTCCATGATCCGGATTCGCAGTATTCCCGGTTCCTACCAAATCCCTTTGGCGAAGGCAGGCTGTACCAGAGCGGCGACCTGGGGCGTTATCTTGAATCAGGAAAAATAGAATTCATCGGCAGGATAGGGGAGCCGGTAGAGATTCACGGACACATTGACGTATCAGAAATAAGGGCCGTATTGAATCGACAACCCGAGATCCGGGAGTCAGCGGTCATCATTGCAGAAGAGCGGGAGAAGGGAAAGTTCCTGACTGCTTACATCGCACTTCGTCAGGGCGCAACGCTGCCGGTGGACGAACTGCGCGGTAAGCTGGGCTGCATACTTCCTTACTTTATGGTCCCTTCGGTTTATGTTGTGGTGGAATCACTTCCGTATACCGCAAGTTGGGTGCTTGACCAGAACAAGCTTGCTTCCTTGAGGCCAGTGGAAAACTGCCATTCTGAATCAAGGATTGTTGCCGAAGCAATTTTGCTGGACATCTGGAAAAAAGTTTTGAATATTGACCGTCCTCGCGTTTGGGACAATTTCTTTGAATCTGGCGGAAACTCGCTGCTGGCAATGCGCGTGGTTTCTGAGGCTGGCCGCAGGGGACTCGTCTTCACGGTGCGCGATATTTTTCGCAATCAGACAATCGCAGAGCTTGCGCCCGCAGCAAAGCCGCTACACAAGAGGGAGAACGCAACTTCAGGAACAACGCAGACTGTCTGGCCGGCCACGCCAATCCAGCGCTGGTTTTTCGAACATGATTTTTTGAACCCGTCGCTCTGGAATACCGCAATCTTACTGGATGTTCCTGAATTTGTTGCAGGTTCATTATTGCGCTTATCCATTGAGCACCTTATCCAGCGGCACCATGCGTTGCAGTTGCAATTTCGCCGAGTGGACGGCGAATGGGTGCAATACATCGGCCAGGACGATCCGGAGGTATTCCAATCTTTTGATCTTGCCCATCTTGAGCCCAGTCATCAAATGGACGAATTGCAACGGCTTTGTAATCAAGTGCAGGCCAGCTTGCAGTTTGAAAAGGGACGGCTGGCGCGGTTTGCATATTTTCGTCTGGGGAAACAAGGCTTTCGGCTCCTGATGGCGCTGCATCACCTGATTTGCGATGGCGTATCCATCAGTATCCTGGTCAGTGATCTGTCAGCTATTTACCAATCACTGGCTGGAGACGGTAACCTGAAGAAAACTCCCGTAGGCTCTAAATTTGTTGATTGGGCCACGCGCGTGAACAGCCCGGATTCGTTGAAGCGTGCCGCCATGGAGCGGGACTATTGGGCGCCTAAGACTGTCAAAAAGTTGCCCGTCGACTATCCAGGAGGCAGCAATACGATTGGTTCACTCCAACAGGTGCGGGTTGAACTGGGACCTGCGGAAACGTCTGCTCTCATACGAACTACATATAAAAGATATCAATCAAGTATTGATTTGCCGCTGTTATGGGCCTCAGCCGCCGCTGTGATGAAATGGATGCATTCCCACTCAGCCCTAATAAACATTGTCGGGCACGGCCGCGAGACAGAATGGGCGGATATGGAACTCTCTCACGCTGTTGGTTTCTTCACCGTGCACTATCCTCTATTTCTACAGTTGGGGCCAACCCTTTCGCCTCATAAGGCTGTTATAAAAGTGCGCGAGCAGCTGGATGGTGTTCCAAAGCACGGCATGGGATATGGAATTCTCCGGTTCCTATATAACAAGACCTATTCTCAGCAACCAATTGCTCTTCATCCTGAACCAGACTTCGGACTCAACTATATTGGCAATTTTGACACAATGTTTGCTAACACATCTCCTTTCAGTATCGCCAAGGAATCCTATGGAAAAGCGCGCGACCCCGGAGGCCATTTTTTATTTAACCTTGGGCTATTAACGTATATCAAAGAAGGCAGGCTAAGGGCAGATTGGATGTTCAGTACCAACCTTTATGAGCGCCGTACGATTGAAGCAGTGAGCAATGATTTTAAAAATAATCTGATTTCATTGCTCACAGATACTCCCATCTAAGGTAATGCATATTGCGCCGAAAACGGGATTGCGGGCACCACAAACGCTTGAGTTGAGGTAAATGTGAGCCAACATCTGCGTGAAAACACGATGCTAGAGTTTGTGGTGGTCTGGCTTGGCCAGCTCGTATCGCTCATTGGTTCGGGGTTGACCAGCTTTTCGCTGGGAATCTGGGTATTTCAGCGGACACGGTCGATTACAGAGTTCGCATTGCTTTCTGTATTTGTCAGCCTTCCTGGCATTCTGATCTCTCCTTTTGCCGGAGTAATTGTAGACCGGGTCAACCGGCGCACTGTGATGCTGTGCAGTGATCTGGTTGCCGGCGCCGGCACTTTTGCGTTGGCTTTTCTGTTTTTCACCAACTGGCTCCATCTGTGGGAGATCTATTTGCTGATTGGTGTAAGTTCACTGGCGCAGGGGTTTCGCTTTCCTGCCTATCTTGCCCTTTTATCGCAGCTGGTGCCGTCACAGCAGATAGGGCGAGCTTCTGGAATGATGCAGCTTGCACCGGGCGCGGCCTTCGTATTGTCCCCGATTTTGGCAGCCGCTTTGCTTGCGCACATTGGCATGAGCGGAATCTTTCTCATCGACATGACTACCTTTTTTATGGCCGTGGGTGCTCTCTGGTGGGTCCGCGTACCCAATATTGCGCAGGAAAATATCTCTGACAGCAAGAAAGCTTCTCTTTGGCAGAATGTTATTGCTGGATGGAGATATATTGCTGCCCGGCCCGGACTGTTTGGCCTGCTGGCGTTTTTTGTTTTAATCAACATCACCAATAGTCTTTCTCAGGCCCTGATGACTCCAATGATCCTGGGATTCACCAGCGCTTCAGTCCTGGCCAACATCATGTCCACAGCTGCTGTGGGTATTCTGGCCGGGGGCATTCTGGTAAGCGCATGGGGTGGGCCAAAAAATAAAGTGTCCGGCCTGCTCAGATTCGCATTTTTCTATGGGGCCGGAATTGTACTTACCGGACTAAGGCCTTCCCCACACCTGATTGCATTGGGCATGTTCTTAATGGCATTCATCATGCCAATCTTAAATAGTTGCAGCCAGGCAATCTGGCAGAGCAAGACTGAACCGGCGATGCAAGGACGTGTTTTTGGAATCAGGATCATGGTTGCATGGCTGGCCAACCCGGTGGCCGTTCTCTCAGCCGGTTTTTTAGCAGATCACGTGTTTGAGCCGCTGCTGGCCGTCCATGGCCCACTGGCTGCAACCTGGGTCAGGGCAATTGGCGTTGGGCCGGGCCGGGGAGCCGCGCTTTTTCTGGTTCTTAATGGACTTGCAGCCCTGATAGGGACTTTTGCCTGCTCCTTTAACCGCCATTTGCTGCATCTGGAAAGTGAGCTAAAGGACGTGTGGGTGCTTCAGGAATCAGCCACAAGTGTTTCCTGATGGCCCTGCAAAATCAGATCTTTTATTTTCACATCCTGGATGCTTGTCATGACGAACTCAGCAGAAAGCACTTTTTCTCCCGAGGTTGATGATTTGGCGCAGTCGATTGAAACCTCGCACAGAACGGCAGTTTCCCGGCAGACCATGCCAATTCTTCCGGCCCAGCGAGATCACGAGATTCCACTGGGACTTTCGCAGGAGAGAGTCTGGTTCCTTCAGCAGCTTGCTCCCACAAGCACAGCTTATTATTTTCTGGCGGCAATAGAGATTAGCGGCCCGCTGAATATCCAGGCACTGCAGAGCAGTTTGGGTGAAATGGTGCAACGCCATGAGATTCTCCGGACTACGTTTGCTGAAAGCCATGGATGGCCCATCCAGGTAGTGCATAACGCTCCCGAAGTGGCTCTGCCGGTTATTTTTGGCGACCATCCTGAGGGGAATTGCCACGACGCATCGGTCGCAGAGTTGATTCAGAAAGAAGCAGCCAAAAAATTTGATTTTCGATGCCTGCCACTGGTTCGCTGGGTCCTGTTTCGGCTGTCGCATGACCGGCATGTGCTGCTCCATCTTCAACACCATCTGATTCACGATGACTGGTCTTTTCATGTCTTTCTGGGAGAGTTGTTCAAGACATACCAGGCATTTTCTACTGGCAGGCCTTGTCCCCTGCCGCCGGTCCGGATTCAATTTGGCGATTTTGCTTTCTGGCAGAGAAAGTTTTTGGCCAGTCAGGAGATTCACCGGCAAATTGCATACTGGGAAAAACAACTGGCTGGCAGCTTGCTTGTTACCGAATTGCCCATGGACCGGCCGCGTCCTCAGGCGCAGAGCTTTAAAGGAACTGTTATCAGGTTGACTCTTCCGCTGCCGTTGTCTCAGGCCGCAAGGGCCTTCAGCAATAAACACCGGACCAGCCTGTTTGCGACCATGCTGTCTGCATTCGCAGCAATTACATATCGTTACACGCAGCAGAACGATCTCTGCATAGGTTCAAGCGTGGCCAACAGGCAGCACCCGGACACAGAAAATTTGCTCGGGATGCTGGGAAACAATGTCGTGCTGCGCGCACAAGTGTCCGGCGAAGGCGCTTTTCTTGGATTGCTGTCGCAAATCCACGCTTTGATTGTGGATGCCACGGAAAATCAGGATGTACCTTTCCAGACGGTAATTCAACGCCTCAACGTGGAACGAAACTTAAGAATCAATCCGGGATTCCAGCTCATGTTCAGCTTTCAGCATTCCCCGGTTACAGTTCCTGAGATGCCTGAGTTGAAATTGAAGCTGGCCGAAGGCCTTGGGAATGGCGGCGCTAAATTTGATATCAGCGTGATTGTAGTTCCCTCATCAGTAGATCGGCGCCGTCTTAATCCGGAGTGGCACGTAGATGAACTTACGATGCTGTGGGAATACAACACTGACCTCTTCGATGAGAACACTCTCCTGCGGATGGCCGGGCATTACAAGCAATTGCTGGAAAACGCAATCGTTGACCCTGAACTGCAAGTTGCGCATCTGGGTCTCTTGTCCGCAGAGGAACGGAAGCAACTTCTGTTGGAACACAACCAGACGCAGGCGGAATATAGCTGGGAAAAAAGCGTGTCGCAATTGTTTGAAGAGCGGGTATTGCATACTCCGCATGCGATTGCCGTTGAATATGAAGATCAACAGTTGACTTACGCTGAACTCAACCAAAGGGCCAACCAGTTGGCACACTATCTGCGCAAGCAAGGTGCTGGGCCGGAGGTCCTGGTTGGCATCTGCGTGGAACGCGGTTTAGATATGGCAGTGAGTCTGATGGCCACTCTGAAGTCCGGAGCCGCTTATGTTCCACTGGATCCCATATATCCGGCCGAGCGCATCGGTTCCATATTAGAAGATGCGCAGGTGCGGCTGCTGCTGACGATGCGGTCTTTGTTCTCCTTGCTGCCGGACTATTCCGGCGTGGCAATTGCATTGGACCAGGAGTGGTCCCGGATAAGCCGTGAGAGCGCTGTAAATCCGGCATCGAATGTACTTCCGGAAAATCTGGCCTATGTCATTTTTACGTCCGGGTCCACAGGCAAGCCGAAGGGCGTTCAGATCTCACATCGGGCATTGGTGAATTTTCTGACATCCATGATGGTGGAACCGCGCATATATTCTGAGGACATCATGTTGGCGGTGACGACCCTGTCCTTTGATATTGCCGGACTGGAATTGTACCTGCCGCTGGTGAGCGGAGCGCGGGTGCGCATCCTGGGCCGGGAAGCATGCGTGGATGGCCTGCGGCTGCTGGATGAAGTGAATAAGGGAGCAACAATATTGCAGGGAACGCCAACTACGTGGCTGTTGCTGCTGGAAGCTGGATGGAGTGGAAATGCTGTCTTAAAAGTATTGTGCGGCGGAGAAGCCCTGAGCCCGGAACTGGCCGGCAAATTGGCGTCTCGTGCCTGTTCTGTCTGGAACCTGTATGGGCCCACGGAAACCACAATCTATTCTCTTATGGAACGAATTGAAAAAGCCGGAGAAAAAGTTTTGATTGGGCGGCCCATTGCCAACACTCAGGCATATGTGTTGGACGAACAGATGTCACCCTCCCCAGTTGGGTTGGTGGGCGAACTGTATCTGGGAGGAGATGGGCTGGCCCGCGGATATCAGAAGCGGAGTGACCTGACGGCAGAGCGGTTTGTGCCGAATCCATTCAGCACCACGGGCGGAGAGCGGCTCTACCGAACAGGCGATTGGGCGCGGTATATGGCAAATGGAAAAATCGAATGCCTGGGAAGGATGGATTTCCAGGTAAAAGTTCATGGCTACAGAATTGAACTGGGTGAAGTCGAATCAGCTCTGCTGGAGCACCCCGCTGTGGAGCGGGCTGTGGTGATGGTACGGAACAACCGGCATGGCGACAAGCAACTGGTCGGTTACCTTGTGCCGGGAAAGAACCAGACAATTAATACGAATGAGCTGCTGGCATTCATCAGCAAAAAACTGCCCCGTTACATGGTCCCCACGCAATTTCTTTTACTTAATGAAATGCCTCTGACGCCGAATGGCAAGATCGATCGCAAGGCCCTTCCTGAAGTAAGCGCACAGGACCCTGATCTGCCGCGACAATATGTTGCTCCACGTACTCCGCTGGAAACCGTGGTCGCCGAAATGTGGCTGAAATTTTGCAGGTTAATCGTGTGGGAGTAGAAGATGATTTCTTTCAGCTGGGCGGGCACTCTCTACTGGGGACGCAATTGGTTTCCCGCATTCGAGAGGCTTACCACGTGGAGCTGCCTTTACGGATGATTTTTGAAAAGCGCACTGTCGCGCAATTCGCAGTCGCCATAGAAGACGCAATCACCCAAAAATAGCCGTACCATCGGATACATTAGAACAACGGCTGAAAGCAGACCTGTCCCTCGTTCGCATGGCGAGTTTGTTTGGCTGTACCTGAACTTTCCGGCTAACTCGCGCTATGCTTTGGACACGATGGAGCCGGCAGGAACTTCCTGGACCGAATCTTCCGTTCGTGAAATAGATACGCCCAGATTTGTCAGATGGAGCAGGGCGGAGCGACGCACTTCGTCAGCACTCTGGCGCCCAAGTTCGGGGTCTTCCAATTCGCGCGCTCCGGTGGCCTCTGGATCAATCTCAACCGAGAAGCCGCGTACCAGCGCTTCGCGGGAGGTGGTGGAAACACACATGTGGGTATAAAAACCGACGACAAGCACGCTCTCAGCACCTACCGAGTGCAGCCATTGCTCGAGGTCAGTGCCCGTGAATGCTCCGAATACATCTTTTGTAAATACTTTTTCCGGGCCAAATCCAGGTTCAAGACCAAGGCCGGGGGAAAGCTCCGCTCCCCATGTGCCCGGAACAAAAGCTCGTGATTCATTGGGTCTGTTGAAGTGCTGGACCCAGGCGATGGGCCTTTTTTCCTGGCGCGCCTGCTGGATACGTACACGGATGCGATCCAGAGCTTTTGCGTGATTGGGGACCGCACGTAACCCACCTGCGGAAAACTCATTTTGCGCATCGACCACGATGAGTGCTTGCATGTGACTCCTCCGTGCCGAGTTAGATTAAAGCAATATTGCCCACGGTCTAATAAATTTTATTGAAAAACGAAAAGAGCTGCTCAGACGTTAAACCGCTACAGGCATCTGGCCATCCCTGCTTGTCTTTCCCGTGCAGCGTGCATGTTCTTTACTGGCTGAGTGCCTTAAGAAGTTTCATGCCATCAGGACTTCCCCAGCCGGTGCAGGCGTCCCAGCCGTCGCCAGCGGGATAGCCGCCAAGTTTGCCAGTTGTGTCATTGGTCCCCATTGTAATGTCGTTGAATATCTTCTGGGGAGCAAGAGTGTTGTACAAGAGCGGATTCAAATATCCCACCGGCTTGCCCAGGCTCTGGTTAATAAGAGCTATCAGGCCAGCCCAGAGAGGAGCGACTGCGCTGGTGCCGCCAACATTATCAACGTTCCGGCCATTCACGCGGATGGAGTATCCGCTGTGTCCGTCCGCATTGCCGGCAACATCGGGAACACCGCGCCCATCTTTTCCGGAACTCAGGGACTTGGGAACATTCGCCTTGTTCTGCCAATCCGGCCTGGGAAACATGTCGCTTACTCCACCGCCGGAAGCCCCGCCGCCTCTTTCAGTTCGCGGCCCGCGGTTCCATACGGTTTCCAGGCTGATTCGAGAATTGGCAACCGTAATTGTAGTCCCACCGCAAGAGAGAATATAAGGACTAGATGCCGGAAAGTCAGCGTGGGCGTGTCCATCCGGCTGATCATCCGCAGAGCCATCATCGCCCGAGGCAGCGCACACCGTTACGCCAAGAGCTGCTGCAGCCTGCAGTGCCTGGTTTACGGCCTTCACTGCCTGATTGGTCCAGATAAATTGCCCCTCGGCAAACCCCCAGCTGATCGATATGACTGACGGCTTATTGACATTGTCATGCACTGCGGCGGAGAGAGCGTCTATCCATCCTTTCTCTGTGAACGGAGCAAAGTACACCACGATTTTGGCGCCGGGCGCGATAGCTCCGGCCACGTCAATATCGAGCATGACTTCACCATCGGCGCCGGAATCTTCTCCGGGCGCATTCCGTGCTCCGGCATCAACTGCAATTACCTGAGGAACAGGCCGGCCCAGCGACTGGAAGTAGGTGTTAATGTCATTAAGGTCGAATCCGCCACCAAACTCCAGGATCCCGATGCACTGTCCTTTGCCATCCAGTTCAGGAGGGAAGTTATACATCTGGCCAATGACATCGGGAGTAAAGCTGGGAAGGCTCACCCTGGTTATTTCCGGAAAGATTCCTGGATTGGGCATCACGATATGAGGTTTGGCTTGCATCCGATTATCAAGGCCAAATACTCCTTCCACAATGTTGGAGAGTTGTGAAGGCAGATGAATTTCGCCTTCGCGGCCACGGTACTTGCCTCGAGGTGAATCATAGAGTTTTAGCTCTGTTGCGAACGCGGCGCTCATCGTTGCTACTGTGCCTGACAGGGTTACGGAGCGCCGGGTCGCGTCTGAACAGACTACGGTCAGTCCAGTTTGTCTTGCGAAATCAACGACTGCAGCAATGTCTTCCGGCAAAGCGCTGAATGCCGCAGCATACTCTTCGCGAGTCATGTGCTGTCGCTCACGCGGAAGCAGGGCCCCCAGGGTTTCTATCTTGGGAAAATCAGCCTCAGGCCTGACCCGTAACTGGACAGTAATTTCAATAAGCTGGTTCGGGTCAGGATCACCCACAATTCGTGCGCCGGGTACAGCGGTGCGCCCGCTGCCGGAAATCGGCTGGCGATGTGCATTGGACATTGCGTAACATCCCTCTCAAAATTGCAAGACTTCCTCTGTTTCGGGCCGTGGTTTAGTGGAAAGCTCCCATGCCGAGAATTCTTCTCATGGGGTTTGCCGCAATTCCGCGGGAGTAGAGTGCATGGTCAGGAGCCGCCGCACGAGAGTGCATTGTTTTGGAGTCAATACAGCCCAGAGGCCCAGTTTTATGAAGGTACGGATTGGCGGACGGAGGCAGCGCTTCACCC
>DAHUXF010000759.1 GCA_027307295.1 Acidobacteriaceae bacterium | reverse complement strand
CCTTTTGAGAATTACAAGGCGAATCCTCTGGCATCCATCCATACAACGTTGAAGCGCATGGTGCCGGGCGAGATGGAAACAAAGACGCGCAAAGATGGGCAGAAAGTTTACCGCTTGAAGAGTGCAGGAGAATGGTCAAAGGCCTTTGCCGAAGCACGGGAATGGATAAAAGGCAATTATGAAGTTCGCATGTCCGGCACAAGCATCGCAGGGATAAAGCGCACGCCGGAAGCGGAGAAAGAAGAAGACCAGCCGGCGCAAGGAGCCAAACGTGGAAAGACTGCAGGCGCATAGAGCATTCTTCGCCAGCCTCATTACCACAACAGCCGGCGTGCCTAACGGACGGCTGACGGCAGCCTTTGCCTCCACTCCCCGCGAACGCTTTCTGGGCCCCGGTCCCTGGAAGATCTTCACCGGCGGCGGTTACATCTCCACGCCCACGGATGACCCGGCATTTCTATATCAGGATGTAACGGTGGCACTGTCAGAACAAAGCAAGATCAATAATGGCCAGCCCGTGCTGCATGCCGTCTGCCTGGCAACACTCAATCCGCAGGAAGGTGAAACGGCCATTCACATTGGCGCGGGCACCGGCTACTATACCGCGCTGCTGGGAAGGCTCACGGCCCCTGGGGGACAGGTGATTGCATATGAGATTGACGCATCGCTTGCCGCACGGGCCACGGCCAACCTTGCCGACCAGTCTCACGTTATTGTCTATTTCCGCTCCGGAACGGAAGGTCCGCTGCCTACATGCAACGTGATTTATGTAAATGCCGGCGCCACAGCGCCGCTGAATACATGGCTGGACGCGCTGCGTCCCGGCGGACGTTTGCTGTTCCCGCTTACGCCG
>DAHUXF010000758.1 GCA_027307295.1 Acidobacteriaceae bacterium | reverse complement strand
CAAGCACACGGAAAAGCCCGGCGTGCGCCAACCACTGGCTGAAGATCGCTTGTGCGAGATGGGACGCTACGGCCAGAAGACCGGCGCAGGATGGTATAAGTATGACGAAAACCGGCGCGCTATTCCTGATCCCACAGTTGAAGAAAATGTGCGCAAGTGGGCGGCTGAAGCAGGAGTCAAGCAACATCCAATTTCCAAAGAAGAGATTGTCGACCGGCTCATTTACGCGCTGGTGAATGAAGGCGCGCGCATTCTGGAAGAAGGTTATGCTTTGCGCGCGGTCGATATCGACATCATTTATCTTACCGGCTATGGCTTCCCTGCACATCGTGGCGGCCCGATGTGGTACGCCGATACGGTGGGGTTGAAAAAAGTGTATGAACGCGTCACTGAATTCCACAAACAGCACGGCGAGTTGTGGGAGCCGGCCCCGCTGCTCAAACGGCTGGCGGAACAAGGCAAGACATTTGCCGATTTCAACAAAGAGTCAACCGTAGCAGCCTGATTGGAGCACCTATGACACGCGAAGCAGTGATTGTTGATGCAGTACGCACACCGCTGGGCCGGCGCGATGGCATGCTGAAAGGCTGGCATCCGGTGGACCTGCTCGGCTTTACGCTCAACGGCCTGGTGGCCCGCAACAAGCTTGATCCTGCCCGCATTGATGACGTGATTGCCGGGTGTGTGATGCAGGTGGGCGAGCAGACCGCCAACGTTGGACGCAATGCAGTCCTCGCTGCCGGGTTCCCGGAGTCAGTTCCGGGAACCACGGTGGACCGCCAGTGCGGATCAAGCCAGCAAGCCATACACTTTGCCGCGCAAGGCGTGCTTGCGGGCAGCTATGACATTGCCAT
>DAHUXF010000757.1 GCA_027307295.1 Acidobacteriaceae bacterium | reverse complement strand
CGCATTGTTGGTTGCTGCCTCTGCCATGATGGCTGGAAACGCCTGATGGGCAAAACCAAACACAGGCTCCACCAATTCCAGCCGTATCGAGCCGCGCGGCCCTTCAGTCTCTGACAGCAGCTGCGGGTTCGGTGGTTGCCCAGTTTGGGGAGGAATCTCCGGCACATCGGAAGCAATCACCGTGGTTGGCAACAGACCAGAAGAGAGGTCATAATCCCGCGCAAACAGAGGAAACAAATCTTGTCCACCGGCAGGGATGGTCCACTTTCCATCACTGAACATGGATAGACGGACTTTGAAGCTGTCATCATTTATGCCCAGGCCATAACCGGCGTAGTAAGACGCCAGATCCGCCGGCGGTTTCGGCAGGTTGAACCATGTCATCACCAGGGTGGCATGATTTACATTCTTCACTACCAATTCACGATGGCCCAGCAGTAAATACGATCCCTGTGTGGGTACAGGACCAAAAACCGGAAATGGCTGCGCTGCATCGAGCGGGCCCAGTTCATTGCGAAGCTGCAATTTTTGCAGTCCGCGCACGCTGGCCCTTAACTCAATGGTCTCGATTTCCAAGTCTTTAAAAAAAGGATACGCATAAACGCGCGCATTGGGATTCAGCGCCAGTTTAAAAAGCGGCCATTGTCCCGCGTCCGCCGCTGGAGCGATTGCAGGATTAGGCAGCGCCGGTGGATCTGTGGGTTTCATCGTAAACTCAATTTCCATCGTGGTCCCCACAACCGGATGACGGCGGAATGAAGCGTTGGCTATGGGCAGCCAGCCTTTTTCACCGCTCAGATAATCCAGAAGAGCATCCGCGAGCAGGGATTCAATTTTTACCTGCAAATCCAGAATGCTCTCTGC
>DAHUXF010000756.1 GCA_027307295.1 Acidobacteriaceae bacterium | reverse complement strand
CTGCTGCGCGACGTGCTCACGCGCGAGGAGCCGCTCGTGTTCAAACCCGGCCAGTTCTACGTGCTCACGGCGCTGGCCGGGGCCGTCACCTTCATTTGCGCCGGCGTCTACCTCGACATCACGGCCACGCTTTCTGCCGCCATTCAGCGTGAAGGGCTGCATCTGCCCCTCAATATCGAATACCGCGACCTGCAGGTGCACCAGTGTGAGTACCAGTCATCTTGCGCGACCGTGCTGATGCTCGATTGCTCGCACTCGATGATTCTTTATGGAGAAGACCGTTTTACGCCTGCAAAAAAAGTGGCGATGGCGCTGTCGCACCTGATTCGCACCCAGTACCCCGGCGACTCACTGTCTCTCGTCTTGTTCCATGATTCCGCGGAAGAAATGCCCATCTCACAACTGGCGCGCGTAAAGGTGGGACCGTATTACACGAACACGCGCGAGGGGCTGCGGCTGGCCCAGCGCATCCTGCAACGCCAGCGCAAGGACATGAAGCAGATCGTGATGATCACCGACGGCAAGCCCTCGGCGCTCACGCTCGAAGACGGCAGGATTTATAAGAATGCCTTCGGGCTGGATCCGCTGGTGGTCAGCCAGACCCTGGAAGAAGTATCGCGCTGCAAACGCTCCGGCATCATGATTAATACCTTCATGCTGGCGTCTGACTACGGACTGGTCCAGTTCGTACAAAAAGTTACCGCCATGTGCAAAGGCAAAGCCTATTTCACTACTCCGCAAAACCTGGGGCAATATCTGCTGATGGATTACATGTCGCGAAAAACGAAGACCATTCATTAATTGTTGATTTTTGATTGATGATTGTTGATTGAAAATCGGGGCGAGCCGGCTCGAGAAGGGTTTTC
>DAHUXF010000755.1 GCA_027307295.1 Acidobacteriaceae bacterium | reverse complement strand
CCACGCCTGCCGGATGCACGATTGAAGGGCTGATGGAATTGGAAAAGGGCGGCTTGCGCGTTGCGCTGATGAACGCCGTGATCAAAACCACGATCCGGGCCCGAGAGTTGATGACGAGCTAAAACGGTAGATTTTCGGCAATTTGGACATCGAGTGATTTGAAAATTTTTGCAAGATCACAAGGAGATCAGCAATGTCGTCGGTTCGACAAATTCAGTTTCCTATTTTCGTCCGGGCAAAGACCTGTGGCGACGTAACCAGGTACTTGTCCGTCCATGATCTTCGCTACAAACTGGAACGGACTGCTGTGACCAATGATGGATATGAAGCCTGGGATGCAACCGGAGCCCGCTTGTCCCTTGGCATTTTGGAACCGATGTGGCTGAAGATAGAGCTACAGGACGGTCCGCCTGTGCCCGCCGAGCTTGCAACGGCCTTGGCAGAATATGCTGAAAAATTCCGGGTCAATGCGCAGCGCTCAGATCTCTCTGCCGGGAAGTATCCTGAAGCTCTTGAGCAAGTGGAGACGCGGAAGTCAAAGCCCCCATCACAAGTGGCCTAAGGAGTTTAGAGTTGGGCACCTTTCTTCGCTGCAGATTTACGCAGATGAAATAAGACCTACCACTGCTTTTTCGTGGATGAACTCTGATCAGGAAAGGTCTACCAAATGACCCTGATCAGCATCCATCTGCGTAAATCACGCGGCAAGATCTTCGTGATCCTTCGTGCCCTTTGTGGTTGAATGATTTTTTGCCACCGAGATCGCTGAGAAAGGCCGCAGAGGATGCCAAGAAGACCGATTCGCGTGAGATGACCGTTCAAAACGAAAAGCTCGGGTTAATCGCTGGGAACGGCAAGTTTCCCTTC
>DAHUXF010000754.1 GCA_027307295.1 Acidobacteriaceae bacterium | reverse complement strand
AATCACGCGGTGCATCGGTCACGGCAAACCCGGAATCCAGCTTTTCCAGTGTGACGGTAGCGGTGGTGTCAATAGACTGTGCTGTCATGCCGGCGCTGCCGAGCTGGGCGGAGAGCGCCATGCTGAAACATCCGGCATGGGCTGCTGCAATCAGCTCTTCCGGATTGGTGCCGGGCTGCGATTCAAAACGGGTGGCAAATGAGTATGGCGTGCCCTTCAGGACTCCACTGGGCGAAGTTAATGTGCCTTTGCCGTCCTTGAGTCCGCCACTCCAGTGTGCGCTTGCGTTCCTTTGCATGAGTATCTTTCGCTCCTCAAAATCAAGATAGAAAGATTGTATATGCTGGCACTCGGTCCACGGGAGGCCATTGCGGTTGGAGCATCTTGCATTTGCGCCGGTGACATGCCTGATATGGCAGATGCGTGGCGCAGGCCTTTTTACCGCGGCAGAACGTCTTTGCGGGCGAACATCACCAGCGTATTGCCGGGACGCAGATCGTGCTTGCTATAAAGCTGGTACTGGTGGCCAAGCCGCCGTTCCAGTTCAGGGACCTGGGGTTGCAGGGCGATGATGATGGGTTCAGAGGTTGGCACTATATGCCCCCAGTATCCCACGCGGTTGTAGTCGCGCAGATACCAGGGCAGAGGCCAGTGTTCCGGCGAAACCACGGAGATGCCAATCTCTTTTCCTGCCGGATTGGCTTCAGCAATCCTGTCAATCTCATTGACCAGGGAGAGAAAATCGCGGTTGGTATGCGCATATACGTACGCGTATGTGTCATTATCAAAATTGATGAAGCTGATATCAATGGCCTGATAGAGAGAAAAAATGATTGCTCCGCCTGCAACAATGCTGATGAAGGCGCGCAGGCCGGGTTGAT
>DAHUXF010000753.1 GCA_027307295.1 Acidobacteriaceae bacterium | reverse complement strand
CTGCTGTGGACACACGGATTTGCGTCCTCTTTGCGAAGCCTTCCCTGTGAAACCAGAATTCTGGTTAGAGTGCAAATAGTTTTGACAACCTAGACAGCCAGCCGATTAGACTCGGCATTCCAACAGAGGTAAACACCATCGAACATAACACCACATAGCTGGCATGCAGCAAGTTGCCTTCATGATTGTGTTTTTAAGTGGAAGCACGTTACACCAGGGATGGAAAAATTTGCACCCCTAAACTACGCTGTACCCATACCCCTGCTTTCAGGGGTGCTCCTGATGGAATGGCCGCAACACAGATAAATGCAGTCCGCGTGGGCCTGTATCCATTAGTAAAGACGGATGATGCCGCGTTCTGCGGCAAGAGTAACCGCCCTGGTGCGATCATTCACATGCAGTTTGGCAAGAATGTTTTTCACATGTCCCTGGGCCGTTTCTTCCGCTATGCCTAATGCAGTCCCAATCTCTTTATTGCGGAGTCCCTTTCCTACCAGCTTCAACACCTCCAGTTCACGGGGCGTGAGCACGCGATTGCTGAGACGGTCTGCCAGTTTGGCGGCCACTTCCGCAGGAATCGGGCGTTCATTGTTCCGGACTGCGCGGATGGTTTTTATCAGTTCGTCGCACGGAGCATCTTTGAAAAGGAAGGTCACAGCCCCGGCATGCAAGGCGCTGTAAATAGTTTCCTCATCGGTAAGAGCGGAAAATACGATGATCCGGGCTTGGTGAAACTCGCGCCGTATCTCGTGGATGGCTTCAATACCATCAGCATCTCCACTCAGCCTTACGTCCAGTAGAGTGATGTCCGGCTGGTGCAGCCGGAACATACAGAGAGCCTGCTGGCGCGTCGATGCAACTGCTACGACTTCCATGTCCGGCTCAGGTCCAA
>DAHUXF010000752.1 GCA_027307295.1 Acidobacteriaceae bacterium | reverse complement strand
CGCCACGGCTCTGGCCATGAATTACATTACGCGGGGCAAATTTGTGCAGACATAAAACAGTCCATCGCACGGCCAGGACTGAACTGAAAACACCATGGACAGTAAATTAAAAATCACGGTCCTTTACGATAGCTGGGGCGAGGAAGAGCCAGAGGCGCCAGAGCCGGAAAAGAAAAAACGCCGGGGGAAGGCCAAGCGGCGCAAGCAGAGAGAGAAGCACGACCGCGAAGAGATATTTGAGGCGCTGGAGAAGCTCGGCCATGAGCCTTCCTACCTTGTATTGGATGGCGGAGACAAATCGCTTACCGCGCTGGCCCGCCATGAAGCCGACCTGTTTTTCAATCTGGTGGAATCCTATGCCGGCGATGACACCATGGAGATGCATGTTGCCGCCTTCCTGGATTTGCTGGGCCGGCAATATACCGGCGCCGGGCCGCAAGGGTTGTATCTGGCCCAGGACAAAGGCGTGGCCAAGAAGCTGTTTCAGTTTCACGGAATCCGTACGCCTTATTTCGCCACGTGTTATCAGGGCAAGCTCGATCACTCCCAGGACATCGCTTTCCCCCTCATCATCAAGCCCGTATCAGAAGATGGATCACTGGGCATCGACAAAGACTCAGTGGTGGGCAGCGTGAAAGAACTGATGGAGCGCATCCACTATGTGCAGGAAGAATTTAACTGCCCCGCGCTGATTGAAGAATACATAGAAGGCCGCGAAATTTATGCGGGCATCCTGGGCAACCAGAATCCTGAGGTGCTGCCGCTGGTGGAACTCGATCTCTCGCGTCTGCCGGAAGGCATGCCCAAAGTTGCCGGCATGGAAGTGAAGTGGGAAAAAGACAGCGAAGCTTATAAAGTCACCAAGTCGGCCCCTGTGGAAGGCCTGGATGAAGAG
>DAHUXF010000751.1 GCA_027307295.1 Acidobacteriaceae bacterium | reverse complement strand
GATGGTGAATCCAACCATCGCCAGCAAGTGAAGAATTTTTTTCCAATGTGATTTCATTTCATGCTCATTTCTGAAAATGCGCGCGCACGACAGCGGGCGTTTCCGGCAGCTTGCCTTCATGGATGGCAATCGCGAGCCGGATGAATTGTACGTTTGTCCAGGCGAGAGGGGTAGCCGAACCTGTGCCCTGGCCAAACTTCAGCCATGGACGCGGAGAGTCTTGACGGTCCCATATCTGCTCGGCCAGCATGCCTCCGGCGTTTGCCATCTTCTGCATGGTTTCAAGGTAAGGATGAGCGTCGCGGCTGTTGGCGAGCTCATTCGCCGCGTTCGCCAACAAAAAAGAATCCACATACGCCCTATGCCGGGTCCATCATAGCCCTTGCCATCGGCTTTTTCGCCGCATCCATCATGGTTGTATCGATACCAGGTCGTACCGGATCTGCCAGAGTACCTTGAGGAGGCCGCGCAATTTCAGGATCTCCTAACCCTCCTTGGGTTCGAGCAGCCGCTCGGTCCACACGTTGGGACCGGACCAGGGCTCGAATTTGTGTCCGCTGGTTGCGTGGCGGACGGACCGCTTGGGCCAACATTTTGCGTAGAACCATGGATTAACCACGATGCCCACAGTATCAGATAGCCAATGATTGTCATCTTTCCTCCATTTGTGCCTTCAAGGCGTTTTGCAATGGCCTGATTAAGCAGTCCGCTTACCCCCCGAGGACAAGCCCCCTGCCACATTCCTGGGCGAACCGCTTGACGGATATTCACACATGTTTTAGTTTGTACGTATGTTGGCAATGTGCCTCTGCCTGGGTGCTTCAATGTCCCAGGACGGGTTTGCTGAAGCTCGAAGTGCATGCGGATACTAAAGCTGTTTGCGGTTAGAATCTGCCCTAAATC
>DAHUXF010000750.1 GCA_027307295.1 Acidobacteriaceae bacterium | reverse complement strand
CGCGAACGGGAGAAACTTCAATGCTGCGTTGCTGCTGGCGCGCAGCGCGCTGGGTAAAGTCGCCGTAATCCACCACCTGCAGCCATACCAGGCGCGCGCAAATGACCAGCAGCCACAGCAGAAAAAATCCGGCGAAGATTTGCAGCCTCGTATTGGTGTTCTGGACAGGAGCGGCCATATTTATCTTCCACAAAACTGCGTTGTCATCTGGGTGAATTTAACTTTTGGCGACAAGGGCTGCGTTTGGGGCCTGCGCTGCCCTAGATTTGAGTGGAGTGGCTCTTGAACGCGGATTGGCTGAATGACTTCAAACATCGCCGGCAAAACACATGGCGGCCCCGGCTTTTTTTCCAGAGTCGCCATCAAGACCGGAAACTTTCCGGGCCAAGGGTTAACCAACCAAAACCTATTGTCCCGCGGCGATCACTGCCACCGGAGTTGCCTGCGCGATAATCGGCGCACCCACATCGTCAGAATTCAATTGGATGACCTGTCCGGGCTGCGGCGACTCCAACCCCATCCGCCGGGCCAGCGCATCTATCCTGCCCGGGTCGCGCAAAGAAGCTGCTTCCAGTTCAAGCGTGCGGTTTACTTCCACCAGCCGCTCGCGCTCCGATTTCTGCGCTTCAATCTTGTAGCCATATTCAATGGAGCTGAAATGCTGCCAGGCATAGAACATCACTACCAGGAAGAGCGCAGCCACGCTGGCGGAAAACATCCTGATCTCGCGTTTCCTCTGAGGATCGCTCACTTTGACCAGCCGGGAGTTGTCGATGGTCTTCTGAAAATAAAATTCCGGCGTAATTCCGGCGACACTCCGGCGTCCTGAAGGACGCGTGTCCACCGGCGTAATCATTCCCGTGATGTGCATTGCCCCCGCTGCCATTTACGCTACTCCGGCCATTTCCTGGCGCCAC
>DAHUXF010000074.1 GCA_027307295.1 Acidobacteriaceae bacterium | reverse complement strand
CGGGCCGCTGGCTTCGACTGTCCACGGGCCATCCATCAAGAGCGGCGGCGCCAGCTGGCTGCCTTTCCTGAGTACCCCAACCAGCACCAGAAGTGGAAGGCCGACAAGCAGAATGTATGCGATGATGAAATTCTTATTTCTGCGAAACACTGGGTTCCTCATCCTGCAGCACACTGCTGCAAAAAACACAGGCGAATGCGTGGCATACCGCCATCTCTTTCAAAACTGATTGCAGCAGAAGCGTTTAGCGCTATGTGAAAGACAATCCCCCCATAAACTTTTGCATGACTTTGTGATCACGCGAACGGATAGTCTTGTGAGATTTACCAGATTTCCACAGCAAATTAAACTCTGCCCCATGTCACTGTTGTCACAGTCCCCAAGGGATTGTTGGCAGGCGTTCGCCTGAGAGCGCGTTTGTTGCACAATGCGGAATATCAGTACCGGAGATCAAATCACCATGCGTCATCAAACCTGCGTGACTAGTGAGTACGGTATCGGAACAATTGAGTTCCCCATCGATCTGAATGCCCAGATTGACAAACAGCTACGGGCGGCCGAATTGATGATTGCTACGCTCCAGTATCGACCGGTGTCGTCAGATGCGGCTGGATTGCTGGCCGAAACTTTAGTGACCCGGGAACAGCTGGCATTATTGAAAACCTATGTCTCAAGCACTCATGGACACGTGATCATCCACCCGGCGGAGGACGATTATCTGATCATTAAAGCAATTGGCGAACGTTTAGATAATGCAATCCTTGAATCGGGCCTGGCCAGAAAAACGCTTGATCAACTGGAGGTGATCCTGAACACGGTTAAGAAAGGAATGGAAATTGCTGGAAATCTTACAGCATCGTAACAGTGTTCACATCTGGCGCCGATACTTCTATTTTTAAGCTCTGGCCGCAGCCATGTCAGAACCGGGCTGATTGTTCGAGCTTGATTGCGCTGGCAGCTATACGTTCAAGTTCGCGTTGCAGCTTTTTCCAGTGGGCCAAGCCAATCTCTTTTTCAAATGTTCTTTGCACTTTGCGCCAAAGAGGCAGGGCGGAGGCCAGCATCTTTTCACCCCTGGGCAGGAGTGTAACAAAACGCTGTCGCATGTTGGCCCGACTGGAAACCGTAACCAGTCCGTGTTTTCGCATGAGCTTTAAACTCCGGCTCAACGTTGTTGAATCTATTCCCAATATGACGCCGAGTTTGCCCACCGAGACGGGTTCCGATTTGGCAACAGCAACGAGGATTGCAAATCCAGTTGATCGGATTCCAGACGTGCCAATGACATCATCGTAAAGGCTGGTAATGGCCCGGGCGGCCCTCCGGATATTGAGTGAAGCACAATAACCCGTTCCGTTCAGATCTAATTGATATTTGTCCGGCATAAGATGATATGTATATGCATACCACGAAGTATGCGCTCCTCACAATAGAACAGCTTTTTTCACCAGTGGACCGGCTAGTACTCACCCCCTGGGTCCCCGCCCGGCGCCATTACAAGAAATATGTTTGCTGCGATTGCTGCCGGTGCCCGCGAATTTCCAATCATTCGCGGTCTATCTGAATAGCCTGATGCCGATTGAGGAGCAGTTCCATTGTCCAGACTTTTCCGAGGCCTTCGCGAAACCACTCCGGACCCATGTTATGACGCAATTGTAATCGGCGCCGGCGTCGGCGGCCTGGTCTGCGCCAATCTGCTGGCCCGGGCCGGCCTGAAGGTACTGATGGTTGAGCAGCACTTCATGGTTGGCGGATATTGCAGCACCTTCCGCCGCAGCGGTTATACCTTTGATGCGGCAACCCACTTCTATCCTCTGCTGGGAAACAAAGCCAGCATCACTGGTTCGCTTTTAACCCAGCTGGGCGTGACCACCGAATGGATCAAGATGGACCCGGTGGACCATTACCACTTTGTTGATGGATCGCACTTCTCTGTTCCTGCGGACTTTGATGCCTATCTTGCCAAATTGAAACGTGAATTCCCGGAGGAAGAGGCTGCGATTACAGACTTCTTCGCCCTGGTAAAAAACGCATATTTTATCGGGCTGGTCCACTATTTCCGCGGCGCGGAAACTGACCGCATCCTTCCCTATCGCGATCTGACCATCGGTAAGGTGCTGGCAAAATATTTTCGCAGCGCCAAGCTGCGGTTATTGCTGACCGGCGACATAGGTCATTGGGGCTCGCCGCCGTCACGAACGTCCTTTGTATTTGATTCCATGCTCCGGCTGGCCTACTTTTTAGGCAACTACTATCCGCGCGGCGGATCACAGACGTTTGTGGATGAACTGGCTGCTCGTTTTGAAGGCCTGGGTGGACATATCCTGATGAGCAGCCTGGTCCGGCGCATTATCGTCCGCAACAAAACCGCGCAAGGAATTGAGATAGAGACGGGCCCGGCCAAGAAGCGGGTGCTTCTCCAGATTAAGGCAGGTGTTGTTGTTTCCAATGCCGATTTGATGCAGACACTCAACATGGTGGGCAGTGATCTGGTTGATCCCGAATACAGGGAACAAGTGAGCAATCTGCGTCCAACGCATCCATGTTTTCTTGTTCATTTGGCATTGAAGAATATCAGCGCAGAAGAATTGCGCAGGGTCGAGGGGTACCACTGGGACTGCTGGGATTCTGAACGCGTCACCACCAGCGCTTTTAAGATTTTTGTTCCAACTTTATTTGATCCTGGAATCGCTCCGCCTGGGGGCCAGATCATCATTGTCCAAAAACTGACGGATGTGGACTATGAAGGCACCACCGACTGGCCTGCGCATAAAGCCGGCGTTGAACGCTATATTATGCGGAACCTTGAGCGAGTCATTCCCGGCCTGCCGGACAAAATAGTCGTTAAGCTGAGTGCGTCCGCGCAAACGTCTTATCGCTATACCCTGAATCACCAAGGCGCAATGCTGGGCTGGCAGCTTTCTCCTGACCAGCTTGGCGAAAAACGTCCCAGGATTCAGGGCCCCGTCCAAAACCTTTATCTGGTTGGCCACTGGGCGCGTCCCGGAGGAGGGATTACGCCCGTGATGGTCTCCGCTATGCAGGCCGCCGAAATCATTACCGGGGCCGTTAACCCGCAAGTTGCATCGGTGACGCAGAAGGCCGCCGTAATGGCTTCACTATGAATCACAACCGTAAGCGCAACGTGGTTGAAAAAGTAGATGCACCCGTGAATTCTCAAGAGTTACAAAAGGGTTCGAGGGTGCTTGAACAGCATGAGAATTTCCAGCCGGGCTTCAAGACAGCTGGAGTCAGCACTGTCGCAGTACTTGCAGACATGGGCAATCACTTTGCGCATGATGTGCTGGATGCGTTACAAGTCTCCCGCCCGGCGAATCGATATAAGTTCCTGCCAGCCGACAACACTTCTGCGCCAGTCGACGACAGCACTCTGGACGCGACCATTTATATCCCATCGTTTTCAGCGCGCGACGCGATGACTCCGCGCCTGGATGAGGCTGCGCGCTTGCTGCCTATTGCGGCCAGTCTGAAGTGCAATAACTTTGTCCTTCTATCCAGCGCTCTGGCATACGGAACAGGTTGTGGCAGGCAGGGATTGGCGCCTGAAGAGTATTGCCCTCCGCGTGATGAAAGAGACAGGATATCGGAGAGCTGGTGCAGCCTGGAAGCAATGGCTGCAACCCATCTGGAGACCAGGGGACTGACGATTCTTCGCGCGTCTACTGTCCTACCGTCCCCCAGCCTGGTGAGCCGGCTCCTGAAGCGGCGTGCCGTGCCCACTCTTGCCGGGCATGATCCTGTCCTTCAGCTTCTTAGCATCTCTGATCTGGCAGAGGCAATCTGCTGCGCGCTTGGAAACGCCAAACCAGGAATTTTCAATGTTGCTCCGGACAGCGTGGTTCCGCTGCATACTGCCATTCGCCTCTCTGGCAGCCGCCGCATTTCATTTCCGCGCACCGCGCAAAGACTCGTCCGAAGAAAACATGTTCTGGAATACTTCCGCTATCCGTGGACCATTTCAAACGTAAAGATCAAAAAAGAACTTGGGTTCATGCCGCGCAAGTCCAGCATCACCGCCCTTCTGGAGCATCGCGGCAAATCGCACCATGCGGCCGTCCGCCATTTGCATTTTGATGATTTTGGAATGGACAAGAGCTACATTCAGTTCTACGGCAAGACGCTCTTCAAGTTTCTTTGTGATTATTATTGGCGCATTGATACCAGGGGTCTGGAAAACATTCCGCAACAGGGCGCCGGGCTGCTGGTCGGCACACATCGTGGATTCATGCCATTTGATGGCGTCATGAGCTTGCATGTCGTGGTGCAGAACACAGGCCGGTTTCCTCGTTTCCTCACGCATCCCGGGCTCTTGAAGTTCCCGTTCCTTGCTAATTTCATGACCAAACTGGGAGGAGTGGTTGCGTGCCAGGATACTGCCGAACGCATTCTTCAGTCAGGTGAACTGGTAGGCATTTTTCCGGAAGGCATCAACGGGGCATTCACCTATTATCGTGACGCGTATAGAGTGCAGGGCTTTGGCCGGGAAGCTTTTATAAAGATGGCCTTGCGAAATCGCGTCCCGATTTTGCCCTATGTGGTAGTGGGCAGCGCGGAAATTTTCCCCATTTTTGGCAAGATCAACTCCAGATCGTGGACGCGCTATACGGAGTGGCCGTGCATCCCGATCACGCCAACATTCCCGCTGTTACCCGTACCTCTGCCCTCCAAGTGGCACATGCATTTCCTTCCCCCTGTTCACGTGGAACAGCAATATGGCCCGGAAGCGGCGCGCGACCGGTCCGTCATTAAAGCCATCAGTGCTGATGTTCGCGCCAAAATGCAGACCGCTTTCGACCAGATCCTCAGCCGGCGGCGGCGAATTTTCTGGGGCACAACGCTGGAGAACGATCAACAATGACCGTGCAAGTCTTTCGCTATTCAGTAATCAAGTTCTGAGAAATGGAGCGAGTGGAGCAACTATGTTGAGCGAACCTGTTTCAGTGGCAAGCAGCGCAAGAGGAGCTGACCAGCAATCATCGCAAGTATCTGAGCCCATTTCGGATATTTTACGCGGCACTGATTTTGCCCCGGGTCTTGAATCCGGATTTCCGGCGAGCTTTGAAGAAAAAGAGTATGCGGTTGAATCAGTCGCAGGCCAGGTTCCGGATTTCATCCGGGGCACGTACTATCTGAATGGCCCGGGGGTCTTCAACAAAAAAGAGATTGCGTACCGCCATTGGCTTGATGGCGATGGCATGGTTTGCTCACTGAACTTCAACCGGGAAAATATTCAATTCAGAAACCGCTACGTGCGCAGCTCAAAATTCACTGCTGAGGAAAGCGCCGGCAAAGCCATCTTCCGGACTTTTGGCACACGCTTTGAAGGAAGCGAGCTAAACCGCGCTAAAAATGGACTGGAGTCTCCAGTGAACGTCAGCATTTATTCATTTGGAGACCGTCTTCTTGCCTTTGGCGAACAGGGCCTGCCCTGGGAACTTGATCCCGTCACGCTGGAAACGCGAGGTCAGTACACTTTTAACGGCAGGCTGAATGACGCCAGCCCATTTTCCGCTCACCCGAAATTTGATGCCGCCACACATGAGATGTTTAATTTCGGCATCTTTTTTTCAGTGCAGAATCCCAAGTTATATTTTTACTGCATTGCTCCCGAAGGCTTGCGCTATCGCAAGGCTGTTCCCATTGAATATCCGTGCTCCGTCCATGACTTCACGGTCAGCAGGAAATATGCAGTTTTTTATCTGAGTCCTTACCTTCTGGATATCAAAAATCTGTTGCAGGAAAACAAGACAGTCATTGAGTCCTTGCGCTGGCAGCCGCACCTGGGCAGCCGGTTGCTCGTTTTGGACCGGAGCACCGGGGAGAAAGTAGCATCCATCCCTATTGGCCATAACTACTGTCTCCACCTGATCAACGCTTTTGAGCAGGATGACCTGCTGGTTGTGGACGTAGTTGAATACTCTGAGCCGATCTACGACCAATACCAGCCGATTCCTGAACTCTTTCAGACAGTCGCCCACGGAGGGCCGGTCCGCATGCATGTGGACCTGAAAGCGGGCGTGGTGCGGGACCGGATGTACCTTGAATATAGCCAGGCGCCTGACTTCCCTGCCATCGATCCTCATCGGGCGATGGGGCCCTATGAAGATTTCTGGATGCTGGGTATCTCGGCAACAAGCAAGGCAGGTCGTAAATTCTTTGATCAACTGGTCCATGCAAACTGGCGGCAGAGTCAGGTAACTGATATTTATCGCTGTTCCACCCTGTGCTATCTGGGTGGAGAACCAGTTTTCATCGGAGAGCCAGGCTCCAGCAACGGTGTGGTGATTTGCCAGGAGTTCGACACTCGCAGCCAGACAAGTCATTTCTTGATTTTTGACGCCCATAAAGTAAGCCAGGGGCCAATCTCTCGAATTCCGTTGCAACACATGGTGCACCTCGGTTTTCATGCCCAGTTTCAGGCCCACCAAGGTGATTGATCATTTTGCTCCGGCTGCCCGCGAATCTGGAAGAGCTAAAGCGTCTCTATTCCAGCTCACGTCATGAATCATGTTCCGTCATGGGAATGGACGACGCTTGTTATTCTGGGCGCCTGGCATGGAGTCAATCCCGGAATGGGATGGCTCCTGGCTGCCGCGTTGGGATTGCAGCAGAAAAGCGAGCACGCCATCTGGCGATCATTGCTGCCGATTGCAACGGGACATTTTCTTGCTACCGGCTTGATCGTTCTGGCCGGCGTTTTAGCCGGTTCAGTGATTCCGTTACATCACGCAAAGGCCGTGGTTGCCATTCTACTGTTTGGGTTTGGCGTATATCGCCTCATTGTCAGAACTCACCCTAAGCTGAGTGCCAGAAGAGTCAACTTCCGCGAACTTGCTTTTTGGTCATTCCTCATGGCATCCGTTCACGGCGCAGGCATCATGCTCCTGCCCATTTTGCTTGGCATGTCAGCTGCAAGCCAGCACCATAACATGCATCATCACGCCATGGCTTTTTCCAGTCTGCAACAGGGATCGATTGCCGTCACCATACACAGCATGGCATATCTGCTGGTCATGGGAACAACTGCCTGGATCTTCTATAAACACATAGGCGCAATTTTGCTGCGCAAAGTAGGGCCGAGCCTGGACCTGATTTGGGCTTACGCGCTTATTCTAACCGCCGCGATCACCCTGTTGATTCCACTTTGACAACGGGCAACACCGCAACGAACGATCTTGCCGCGAGTGGGATCTGGCTGGAAAGCGACGTTTGTGCTTATCCCGCCTTGGTGTAGTTTATATCCTGGCGGACATACCGCTTCAAATGCTGGAAGGCCTCGTGAAAAGCAGCCTCTACGGGCCCGCTGCTTCTGGTAATCTTGCCCATCAGCAGAGCGCCCTGGATTGTAGCAATGCAGAAATCCGCCATGCGCTCGGGGGCCGCGTGGTCCATGAGCCTGCCCGTGGCCATCTCTTTGACAAAGAATGTAGCTAGCCGGTTTCTCATTACTTCAAAAATAAGACCAACATCCTGGCGTATGAGCTCATCCTGCTCATCTATTTCGTTTCCAACGGTGCCAATGGGGCAGCCACGTGTCATATTAAATTTCTTTTGCAAAGCAATGTGGCACAGAAAGCAATATTCCAGGTCGTCCCAGGAGTGGATTTCATAATTTATGGGAGCCGTTCCTGATCTGAGCGCCTGCAGAGATGCCTGCAACACCTCATGGACCAGGCCCTCTTTGCTTTTGAAGTAATAATAAAATTGACCTTTTCCAGTGCCGGAAACCTGGATGATCTCGTCTGGGCTTGTGGCGCGAACCCCTTGCTTATGAAACAGTTCGGATGCCGCCTGCAATATCCGGTCCCGGGCCCCGATGCCTTTGCCAAATACAGTTTTCATGCGTTCTTGCCGTGTCAGACGACTTTCCTCCGACAACAACTACTTGTCGCACATGACATGTATATACATATCATGGCAATCAGGCACGCCACAATGGCGCTCGCAACATGCCAGACCATTCTAGCGGAATAAAGTTCGAATTCGAGGATGCTTATACATCGCAGCACGCCGATATTCTCTAAACAGGAATATAAGCATGCGGTGCAGCCTAATCATCTATTTATATTTTTAAAAGCTTCTCAGAACCGCAAAAGAGTTGTGCGAAAGGAGGCATTCGGCCTGGATAAAAGCAGCGGGCCCTAATTTTCGGATGGGAAATAACAAAGTAATTGTTTCGCGCTATGGCCCCACCGGAGACAACGCCTGTAGCTTACATAAGGCGGATTGGGCATAGAAAAGCGTGGGATCCATGTTTGCAATGGTAGGCACTTCTTGCGTGCGCCATGCTTTGTGTTCCACGGAAGCAATTATGCCGGTTCTTTTCGTCTACATATCTACCTGAGGCCTTATGACATCAAATCTGGATTCTCTTTTCACCTTCCCGGCAAAACTTTTTGAGTCAGGATTGTCAACCATGCGCAGTGCCTTCAGGAGCGTGCAGCCTGGCCCTGCCACAGGACCAGTAAATTCATTATTGCCACTCTCAGAGAATTTTCTTGAAAACGGCCTGCTATCAATGGACACAACTCTCAAGACGATGCAGTCCGCCGTCGGAAACCTGGTGGGGCAGAAATATCCAGAACCGTATATGGCGCCCCCGCTGAATGGCCCTCAGGATGTTGATAGTGCGGTTTCAGATTTTGCCAATCGCCTTGCCCGGATCGTCCGCACAACTGCTTGTGACCCCGGGGAAATACGAGCAGCCATGGAGGAAGCGGTCTCCGCCGCACGCTATTCATTCCGCTTTATTGACTTCCGTGATCCGCGCAACGCCACGCTGCCAGTGCAGCTCGCGCTTTCCTTTGGGACTTTATTTGTGCAAACGGGCCTGCGGGGTGTCGCCACGTATGAGGTCATAGGCGCGAAGAAATATCCCGCGTTTGTGACGGATTTCTTCGAGCTGTTCTCCGAGATCCAGATCTGGGTGGGAATGGAATACAGCAGTCTGATTGAGAAATATGAGAAAAGACTGGCCCGCGCTCCTCATGACGATACAACCCGCATGGAGTTGGGCCGCGCGCAGGTGAAGTGCGGGCTCTATGAGGCAGCGGCAAACAACCTGCTCACGGCTGCCAGAAATTCTTCAGTACGGGGCGTTGCATTGCATGAAGCGGCAGTGGCGCTTTCCCGCGCCGGCAAGCTGGAAAGCTCTGCGCGCATCGGCAGTGAAGCGCTCACAGCAAATCCCGGCAATGAACGTGCCCGGGCCTGGCTTTGGCTGACGGCCCAGAAACTGGGCGGCTATCCTGATTTTGTTCCCGCCGGCCACAGAATGGAGATGAAGGTCGGTTACGAGAAACCTACAGTGGAATTTGAGGACATCGCGCTCCAGGCTGGTCTGGACAAAACCAGCGGCGGACGCGGCTTGGCCGTTTTTGATTATAACAATGACGGCCTTCTGGATATTGCCGTTACATGCGCTCACGGAGGATGCAATCTCTATCGCAACAACGGAGACGGCACATTTACCGACGTCTCCGTCGGTTCAGGGCTGGACACCTGCACTAATGGGTTTTCCATCATCATTGGGGATTACAACAATGACGGTTATCCGGACGTGTTTGTTACGCGCCTCGGGTTCTTCTCCGGCGATGGCCAATTATTTCGAAACAATGTTGACGGCACCTTCACGGATGTAACCAAGGATGCAGGCCTCAACATCTGGGGGCCCGCGTTCCATGCTTCATGGGTAGATTATGACTGCGACGGTAAACTCGATCTTTTTGTCGCCAATAACATTGGCGGCCTATTTGATCGCAAGAGTCCGAACCGCCTCTTCCACAATAACGGCGACGGAACCTTCACTGAGGTCACTGAAAAAACAGGCATCTCTACTCCCTGGCCTACGATTGGATCAGCTTGGGGTGATTACAATGATGATGGATATCCTGACCTGTTTCTATCGAACGGAATGGGCAAGTCCCAGCTCTACCGCAATAATGGCGATGGCACTTTCACTGATGTAAGCGCTGAGGCCGGCATCAAGGACTATTGTTTTGGCAGCGCCTCTCTCTGGTGCGACTACAACAATGACGGCCGGCTGGACCTGATTCAATTTACCTGGTCGGACCACGAGAATGTGATCCACACCATGCGCCATGGCGAAGGCCCCGCCGATGGCCAGCCCATGCGCATTTATCACAACAACGGCGATGGGACCTTCACCGACGTGTCAGAGGAGGCGGGGATACTGAAGCCGGGCGGACGCTACGGGCTGGGCGTGGTTTCGGCGGATTTCGACAACGACGGATGGCCGGACATATACGTGGCGTGCG
>DAHUXF010000749.1 GCA_027307295.1 Acidobacteriaceae bacterium | reverse complement strand
AACTGCAATGATCGATAAGGCCATGAATTTTATAGTAAGCGAACTCAATAACGTTCTTTCAGCGCGTTTTCAACCAAATGAAAACCTGGTGATTCTATCGAATTTGTCAAACCCTGACGGCACGTTGCCGCCGCGGATTGAAAACAAGATCGTGTTTTCACTTCTCAATGTGGAGCGGGAGTCCGCTGCCAATGGCAACAACTGGCCTATGCGCAGCGGGCCTGATAGCTTTGGGCGCGTCAGTTCTCCGCTGGGGATCAACCTCTTATTACTAGTCACGGCCTCATTCAGCGGCAACTATGGTGAGGCGCTCAAGTTTCTTGGCAATGTAATGGGGTTCTTTCAGGGAAAACCAAGCTTCCACAGCCAAAACTCCTCCACGTTTCCGGGAGAGATGGAAAAGCTCAGTGTAGAGCTGGTGAATCTCAGCATTCATGAAATCAACAATGTGTGGTCCATCCTGGGAGCAAAATACATGCCTTCCGTGGTTTACAAGATGCGCATGCTGGTGGTGCAGGAGAACTGGATCGGCGAGCGCATTCCGGCGATCAGCGGTGCTGATACCAGCGTGAAAGGCTCCTGAAAACGGCGAAAGGCCAGTCAATCAATATGATGCAATACACGATGCTGTTCAAAATTGAATGTCTGCATGGATATTTTGCAGGCAACCCATGCCGCAGCCTTACTATGGTCCCCACGGAAGATTGCCGCCAATTGCTTGGACGCTATCAGATGCTTTTTCGGTCTGCACCCGGCGGAGGCATTGTCTATGGCCCAAAGCAATCCCCGCCAGACTTGCTGAAGGGCTTTGATGAAACTGCGGCTTTTACCTTTGCGCTTATCAGCACTGACCCGGCGCTGAATTATTACACTGACGTTAATTCGGGTACGCCAGCAGAGACTATCTACCACTTCGATAATTCTGTGGACTTCAACAGCAG
>DAHUXF010000748.1 GCA_027307295.1 Acidobacteriaceae bacterium | reverse complement strand
GGCATTGCCGCGCACTGGAAATACAAAGACGGCAGCCCGGTCAGCGCCAAAGACGAACAACGGCTCTCATGGCTGCGGCAGGTAGTGGAATGGCAGCAGGACGTCAAAGACCCCAACGAGTTTCTTTCCACGCTCAAAGTCGATCTTTATCCGGAAGAGGTGTATTGCTTTACGCCCATGGGCAAAGTCGTGATCCTGCCCCGCGATGCCAGCCCCATTGATTTTGCCTATGCCATCCATACGGAAGTTGGGCACACATGCGTGGGCGCCAAGGTAAACAGCCGCATTGTCCCCCTGCGTAACAAGCTGCGCAATGGTGACGTGGTGGAGATCATGACGCAGCCGGGTCACAATCCCAGCCGGGATTGGCTGAGCTATGCCAAATCCACGCGCGCGCGCAACAAGATACGGCACTGGCTCAACATTCATCAGCGTGAGCGGGCCATTGAGATTGGCAAGAAGCTGCTGGAAAAACAGGCGCGCAAATACCGGCTGGCACTCAAGGATTTTAATGACCAGGCCACGGAGAAGGTTGCCAAGGAATATGGCCTGGGCTCTTCTCAGGACCTGCTGGCCGGAATCGGCTATGGCGAGTATTCGGCCCGCCAGGTGCTCGCTAAACTTTCACCCGGCATTTCTGAAGAGAACACTGCTGCTGAAGAACCAGCCAAGGCCAGCAGTACGCTGGGCACGGTCATCCGGCGCGTGTTCGGCCAGAGCGCGGACACCGGCGCGATCAAAGTGAAAGGTTACAACGACCTTCTGGTTTATCGCGCGCGCTGTTGCAATCCCATTCGCGGCGAATCCATTGTGGGCTACGTGACGCGCGGCAAGGGCGTGGCCGTGCATGCGCGCAGTTGTCCCAATATCCAGAACCTGCTCTACGAGAGCGACCGCCGCATTGCCGTCGAATGGTCGCGTGTGGGCGACAAAGTCACCGGCCGTGCAACCCG
>DAHUXF010000747.1 GCA_027307295.1 Acidobacteriaceae bacterium | reverse complement strand
AAGCTTGTAGGCAGATTTAGGGCCAGAGAGGATGATGGCTGATTCCATCGTCACCATTTCGTTCGCGGTCCCGTGAGTCACAAAGTGAATCAACCGGAATTGTGAGGGATCGCTGGCGAGATAGGTCTGGGGCGATGCTTCTGCGCCAGCCAATACCAAGCTACTTTGCGCGGGGAAGCGCGCACTGATATTTTTCATTTCGGATTCGGCATGTTTCAGTGCTGGAAATTCTGATGTGACCTGGGAAGGGTTTCCCACCAGCAGCAGTTCTTTTTGTGCATTTGAGGGCTTGTGTGGTTGACGGAGCAACGGAGCGATGGAACTCGCAGTCTTGATCTCAACATCTTCAACCCAATAGTGTGGAGTGACACCGGGTACTATCAGGGTCTCAAAATTTACCAGGCACAGAATGCGGCTGGGGACCACGATAATGTGTGAGCCCTGGGGAATGAGTCCTGCTTCTGCGGCAGGCGCAATCAATGACTGATAAAGCGCCATGGCCCCAGGAGATTCTTCCAACCTGCGTTGAGACTGGATTTCATTGTTCAAAACTTCCTGCTGGCGGCCAAGATCGGCAAATTTGGGAAGAGGAAAGAGGCGCAGTTGTGACGGCGTTATCACCCACAGATAGGATTGTTCGTCCATGACCCAGTACGTCAGCAGAATTTCTCCGCGGCGCTTTAAGGACGCTTGCACGGTTTTCAGATTGAAACCTGCTGATTTTCCCGCCGGATTCGTGCAATCCATCAGGGAATGGGCGCGTCCGCGCTCGGAGATTTGCAGCGCCTTAAGCCGATTCTTGCGATGGATCAGGAAAAGGATGTATGCGTCATAAAAGGGCGAGCTGTCTGCGTAGGACAAACGATTCTGTTCTTTGACAGAACAAACAGCTTTTTCCGCTGTGTCAATGCCCTGGCGGAACATCTGATCGGCCTGCTGGAATTTATTCTGCTTTTCAAAGAT
>DAHUXF010000746.1 GCA_027307295.1 Acidobacteriaceae bacterium | reverse complement strand
CCCGCACTTCCGCAGTAATGATCTGAAGAACCGGCTTGTTGGAAGTGTTGGCAATGCTGAGCACGGCGACGGGCCAATAGTCCGTGGCCTGGGCGCCAATCAGGGCAGGAAAAATCTCTCCCCGTCCGGGCAGGTTGAGTTGAAACTGGATTTGCAGAGGAGACGCCGGTCCTGAGGTCGCAAGCATTCGTGCGGGCAAGGGAGGATCGGGCAGCGATTTGAGCGCCAGCTTGGAAACAAAAATCCAGGTCCAGGCCAGCGCCGCACCCAAGCCGACCGTGGTCAACATAAAAATCCAGGCGAGAATCCGCGCGACCCTGCCAGGTTTGTGTGCTTGCCCCATCTACTGTATTGGGTGATCGCCAGAGCTGGTAGGTTGCAAACACTTTTTGTGCCAACCCAGGCAACACCTTAAGCAGAAGTAGGGATGAGAGAAGGCCTGCTCACCAACTTACCAACAAAAATCTCAGCGTGCGGCTGCAGGAACGTTGGTGTCCACAAAGGCCACCGCCTCTTCCAGCATTTCCTGCACCAGTTCCGGCGAAGAAGCTTCCGCATAGATGCGCATCAGCGGCTCCGTGCCGGAAGAGCGCAACAGGATCCAGGCCTCCGCGCCGCGGTCTTTGATGGGGGCATCCAGGAAGAACTTGATGCCGTCAACATTTTCTTTGCGCAGAATCTTGTAACGGCCCAGAGTTTGCATTTCTGTGCTGCCGGCGCGGGCAATGGCCGCGTCCTTCACCTCATTGGGAATGCGCAGATCGCGGCGCGCATAGAAATGTGGTCCGTACTCTGATTGCAGCGCGGCCACCAGTTGGCCCAGGCTCTTGCCTTCATCCGCCATAACGTTAGCCAGCAGCAAAGCATTCAGAATGCCGTCGCGTTCGGGCAGGTGGCGCTGGAAGCCGATGCCGCCCGACTCTTCTCCACCGATCACAACCTCGCGTTCCAGCATGAGATCGCAGATGTATTTAAAGCCGATGCC
>DAHUXF010000745.1 GCA_027307295.1 Acidobacteriaceae bacterium | reverse complement strand
GGCTGGAGTCCGATGACGGCGGCGGTGATTCTGGTGGTGGCGACGGGCATATATACCGTGGCCGGCGGCCTTGCTGCGGTCATCTATACCGATCTGGTGCAAACGTTGATTCTTGTTACCGGCGCCGTCATTCTCACGGTCATGGGGTTGCATCAGGTAGGCGGATTCACGGCCTTGCGGGCTGCCCTGCCGCCGGATTACTTTCACATGATCAAGCCTGCCAGTGACAGCGCGTTTCCCTGGACTGGAATCTTTTTTGGCGCTCCCATTCTGGGCATATGGTACTGGTGCACAGATCAGGTAATGGTACAGCGTGTGCTTTCTGCCAAAAGTGAAGGACACGCCAAAGCCGCCACCATATTTGCCGGGTTCCTGAAGATACTCCCGGTATTTATTCTTGTGCTGCCCGGCCTGATTGCAGTAGCGCTATACCGGGAGCTTTTTCAGTTTGGACCAGGCGGCCAGGTGTTGAATGGTGACATTGCCTATCCCACCATGATTGTGAATCTGTTGCCCAGTGGTCTGGTCGGCTTGATGATAGCGGCCCTTCTGGCGGCGCTGATGGGTGCAATGAGTTCGGTTTTCAATTCAGCATCTACTCTGGTCACACTGGATTTCTATAAAAAGCTTCATCCAACCGCCACGGAACGAAATCTGGTGAATTTTGGCCGTGCGACGACCGGCGTCATGGTGGTTCTTGGGCTTCTGTGGGTGCCATTTATCCACCTCATCAGCAGCCAGCTCTATATTTATCTGCAAAGCATCCAGGCGTATATAAGCCCACCCATTGCCGCCTGCTTTATCTTGGGAATTTTGTGGCCGCGGCTGAATGGCGCTGGCGCACTTTCATCTCTCCTCACCGGCTTTGCGTTGGGATCTCTCCGCTTTGGTCTGGAACTGAAGGACCGCTTGGCTGGGCCGCATTATTTTACTTCCGGAATAGCCGCGTGGCTGGTCAACATGAACTTTCTGCATTACGCAATTTT
>DAHUXF010000744.1 GCA_027307295.1 Acidobacteriaceae bacterium | reverse complement strand
AGTCCAGCTATGGCTTTCGCCCCGGACGCAACGCCCACCAAGCCGTGGAAGCGGCGCGGAGCTACGTTGCGAAAGGTAAGCGGTGGGTCGTGGATGTGGACTTAGAGAAGTTCTTTGACCGCGTCAACCACGACATTTTGATGGCGCGAGTGGCGCGGAAGGTGAAGGACGAGCGGGTGCTCAAGCTGATCCGGCGATACCTAACAGCGGAGTTGATGGAAGGCGGGGTGGCCAGTGCACGAGGGGAGGGAACGCCACAAGGCGGACCGCTCTCGCCGTTGCTATCGAACATTCTGCTCACTGATCTAGACCGCGAACTGGAGCGCCGGGGACATCACTTCTGCCGTTATGCCGACGACTGCAATATCTACGTAGGCAGCCGAGCGGCAGGGGAACGGGTGATGGTGGCGATCACGGAGTTTCTGGAGAAGAGACTGAAACTCAGGGTGAACGCTGGCAAGAGCGCGGTGGCAAGGCCGTGGCAGCGGAAGTTTCTGGGTTACAGCATGACATGGCACCAGAAACCGAAGCTGAAAATCGCCGAGCCGAGTCGTCAGCGTTTCGCGGAAAAGGTACGCAAGACGTTGAAGGCTGGCCGTAGTCGAAGTCTGGAACGGGTAATTGCAGAACTCAATCCGTTGTTGCGAGGTTGGGTGGCATACTTCCGGCTCACTGAAGTCAAAGGTGTGCTGGAGGAACTCGACGGTTGGATCAGACATAAACTGCGGTCGCTGCTGTGGCGGCAGTGGAAACGTGCTTATCGACGAGCACAAAACCTGATGCGAAGCGGGATCGACAATGTGCGGGCGTGGCAATCGGCCATCAACGGACACGGTCCGTGGTGGAACGGAAGCGCGTCCCACATGAACCAAGCCTATCCCAAAACCCGGTTTGACCGGATGGGGCTAGTTTCGCTGCTGGAAACTCAGCAGCGCTTCCAGAGTATTTCATGAACCGCCGGATGCGGAACCGCACGTCCGGTGGTGTGGGAGGACGGCGGGGGTG
>DAHUXF010000743.1 GCA_027307295.1 Acidobacteriaceae bacterium | reverse complement strand
GTGCGCCAAAGATCGGCCCCTTGAACTGATGGCGCGCAAGTCGGACAACTTCCTGAACTCCACGTTTTCCAACCTGCCGTCCGTGCAGCAGATGGAAGAACCCGGGCTTCTCGAGATTTCCTCGGCTGATGCGCAGGCGCGCGGCATCACTCTCTGATACCACCAGGTTATTTTGCGAATCAACGTAGACGTACCATGAACGGTTCAGCGCACTGATTCTGTGTGTGGCGCTGCCGGATGTCCCGTTGTTTCCGTCACTGGAGCTGGAACGGTCCCAAAGGTCATTTTGATGGACCAGCGAATCAATCAGGTAGCTGAAGCTGCTCTCATCGGGCAGGCGTCCGTTCCGGAAAAATGCCTTGAGCTCCGTGCGGCTCTTGATGGAATTATTGTTTGCTTCCTGCTTTCCCGAACCAGGGCCTTCTCTGTTTGGAGCATTTGCCTGTGGCATGTGTTGTTAACAACTCCTTCTGCTCACGCATGACTCTTACACTCGCCCGTGTTCAGTGTGACGGGGAATTACCAGGAAATATCGCATTTCCGTGGCATCTTCCTTTTTTTCTTCTTCCACCCCGGTGGACATTACCAGGTCTCCTCCCACGGTCAGGTTACGGATTCCTTCATCAATTCCATCTTTTTTGTCCGGGTCCACGGCGACGATCCCATGACGAGCGGCAGGAAGCAGCACAGCCCAGGGTGCAGAAGCCCAGACGCTCTGTTCCGCTGAAAGCCAGCGGGAAACATAGCCTGTTTCTGTCTGAAACGTGTGCAGCATGGCCAGAGAATGGAGCTGCTTTACATAAGGCCGCTGATGGATGAACAGCGAGAGTTCATAACCCTGAATCTGGCCGCTGCCAATAGGCAAGGACTTGCCGGGCTGGTTTCGCCAGGACTCAAGATACTGCGATATGGCCGCGCTCAAATCATCGGTGTAATAGGCGCCATCACCTTCCACGCTGAATTCCACGTTGGCAAAAATCTTGAGGGTTTCATAAACCGGATTGATTACGT
>DAHUXF010000742.1 GCA_027307295.1 Acidobacteriaceae bacterium | reverse complement strand
GCGCGCATCAAGCCGCGGGCCAGCATCACAATGATCCAGATTCCTGCCAGCATCACGACGATGGCGCCAACGGCAAAGCCAATTGCGTCTCTGGGTGGGTTTGGCCGGTCAAGACCAGAGCATAAAGAGAGCAAGAGCAGGATTCCGCAGGCGGCCAGCGTCAGGAAAACTGTCGCTATAATTCCCAGAATGCGGAGCGTCTTTGCCGTGCCTCGTTCCATCGGTCAGTTACTCCTTCCAGCTTGAAACAGCATTTCTCACGCGCCTGCATCAGCGACGCCGGCGGCAGATGTGGTGTTGTTCTGAAAGCGCAGCCAGCGGTAGACATCGCGGGAATAGTAAATCAATACCACCATGCAGGCCCATTGAATCGCTCCCAGTCCTAAGAAGACGCGCGGATACGGCTTGATGAAGTCGCACAGCAGGCGGAAGAGCATGTAAGCCACCATAAAAAGCCTGAACGTATCGCCCATCTGGAACCTTGCGCGCGGCGCGTCTTGCGTGCTGCAGCGCATAGTCCGGTACAGAAAGGGAAGCAGCGCCAGCAGAAAAACAATTTCATAAAGCTGCGTGGGATGGCGAGGGATGCCATCGCCAAAATTGATGGCCCAGGGGAGATTGCCGGCAGTGCCATATGTGTTATCGCCCAACCCGGTCAGGAAGCAGCCCACGCGACCGATAGCGATGCCCAACGCGAGAGGCATGGCATAGAGATCTCCGGTGGACTGTTGCAGGCCGATATAGCGCTTTGCAGCCTCAACCGCAAAAAGCCCGAAGAAAAGCGCGCCCACAATGGTCTTCCCTGACATCAGGTATGCGGGATTGTGGAGATTCTCCAGAGTGAGCCGGGGGTCCTCTAACACAAAAAGCAGCTTGGAGCCCAGCGTTGCCCCAACAACAGCCACCGCCACAACTGCCCAGCGGATAGGACCGGAAATAGAGTCGCCAAAGCGCCGCCGGAGGAAAAGGTATAGGCCGAACGCAACGCAATAAGCCAATCCTTCAAAGAAAAG
>DAHUXF010000741.1 GCA_027307295.1 Acidobacteriaceae bacterium | reverse complement strand
GTCTTTTTATGGGATGCTTTCCAGACATTCTACATTTGTTTAGTTAAAAGATACTTAGACCTTCAATTGTTAGACATTGTTGGATCATACAAAAACCCACACGGAAATACCAAATTTCGTAGTATTTCGTTTATGCGCCATTTATAATTTCGTAAATAGCAGTAAACAAGAGATTTATTCCTTGTGCTGTTCAACCCATCATGGCACCCGACTTGCTTTACCTTTCGCATAGTCCGCGGGCTTTAATCTCTAAGCAAGCGGCTGGGGGCTTTCGGAACCCGCAGATGCGCAAGGACTCATTAATCCGTTTCTCTGCCGTGGTGCTTGCGCTGTTCACTGCGGGAGTCGTAGTGTTTGCAGCCATCAACTGGCAGAAGGAGAGCCAGTACATCACGCCGACGGATGGCGTCTGGTGGAAGGAACAAGCCAATGGACTTGTAGCCAAAGGGCTGCAATCGAATGGTCCGGGTGAAAAGGCCGGTATCAAAGTGGGCGACCGGCTGCTGCGGGTGAACAACCAGCCTAAAAACAGTTCCATTAAAAATATTGTTGAGCTGGAAAAACATCTTTACCAGACAGGCGTTTATTCGCGCGCCACGTATCTCTTAAGCCGGCAGGGCGTGAATATAGAAGTTACGCCTGTCATTCCAGTGCCTGCGGACAACTCCATGAAGTCCGGGCAGCGCCTGATCGCGCTCATCTACCTGGGCATTGGACTTTACGTTCTTTTCCGCCGCTGGACCGCTCCCAAGTCAACGCATTTTTACTTGTTCTGCCTGGTGTCATTTGTTCTGTATTCATTCCATTACACGGGCAAGCTGAACGCGTTTGACTGGATCGTCTTCTGGAGCAACATCATTGCGGGGCTGCTGCAAGCCGCATTGTTCCTGCACTTTGCCCTCACGTTTCCTGAAAGACGCGGCGATAGTGACAAGTTCGGTTGGCTGGTCTCGCTGGTTTATCTGCCTGCGGCGCTGTTGCTGGGATGGCGCGTCTTTGCCCTGACGCAGCTCAAG
>DAHUXF010000740.1 GCA_027307295.1 Acidobacteriaceae bacterium | reverse complement strand
CGTAGCCATTCTCAGGACCCGTTTTTTTCACGACCTCCATTTCCTGAACCTGGGTCTCGTGTGCTTTCTGTGTGTTGCCCTGACGTAAATATAAATTGGTGAGATTGTTCAAGGCTCCGGATTCCATGTCTTGATCGTGGATCCGTCGTGCAATGGCCAGCGTCTGGTGGATGTAGGGTTCAGCCTCTGAAAGCTCAAGAAGAGATATATGCGCATTGCTCAGATTCAGCAACCACGCTACACGATCATCATCTCTGCCCAGAGCGGCTGCCAGTTTCTCGGCCTGATCGGATACGCCAATGGAGCGCTTGTAGTCACCAAGCTCTAATAGGCAGTTGCCAAGGTTGCCAAGGGCTTTTTCTTGTATGAAAGGAGAGTCCGTAAGCCTGGCGGCAAGGGTGAGCCGGTCAACAGCTTGGTCAAAGTGCGAGGTCATCATTAATGCGTAGGCGCTGCCAACTAATGACGTTGCCGCAACAAACTGATCTCCAGTGCGTGAATGCTCGACGGCTTGTTCAAAAAACTGATATGCGCTTTTCATGTCTCCCAGGTGTAAGTCACACAAACCCTGGGCCAGCTCTTTTTCGGCTGTAAGGCCTATCCTGTCAGCTGGGGTAAGACTGGCGGCTTGAGAAAACAGAGAATTGGCTTCTGGCCAGCGTGAAAGCTGGCAATTTACAGATGCAAGTGTAATGTTCCGGCGAACATAAATTTCCGCGGCCAGGCCAGCAGGAGGCTGTTGGTTCAGTGTATCAAGCGCTTTGCTCGGATCGTACTGCCGACGTTGCGCCTCCGCTTTGAGGATGCGAAAACTCCAAGCCCAATATGGGGCTTTAGTGCCTGCGGAGTACTGGTCTGCGTGCACCAATGCAGCATCTACGTGCCCATGCCAAAGCTCACGTCTGGTATCTGAATATCGTCGCTGCCATGTGCTCTCAGTAACGTGGGAGCAGCTTGCTAAAAGCAGAAGCAGAAAACAGACTAAGGCATGGGGGGCCGCGTGCCACCGCCTAAAACGCCACCTCCACTGCC
>DAHUXF010000073.1 GCA_027307295.1 Acidobacteriaceae bacterium | reverse complement strand
AGCCGGTGACCGCCTCGGTGAACAACGCCGGCTCCTCCATCGCGATGAGGTGGCCCGCCCGGCGGATGAGGACGAAGCTCGCGTCCGGGAGGAGCTTGGCCATCGCCTCGCATTCCTCCGGCGGCGTGAGGACATCCTCCGTGTAGCGTAGAGTTCTCGGGAAAAGCCCCAGGACGGTCAAAGACGCCAGTTGCTGCATCTTCCGTGCCTCCCAAGACTGCATTGAACCTCTGGAAGAAAGCAGGCTAAGGCTGGCCGGTGTCCTTTCTGTGGCCACGGCGTTCAAAAGGTCTTGCCAGAGGCCCGTGTGCCGCGGCACAAAGCCCTTTGAGCCACGCAGTCGCGAGGAACAAGCTTGCCTACCTTCCGACTTGCCTGCCTCCTGCATTTGATCTGACGGGTCTTGTGCCTGCTGCATCCACTCCGATAAGCCGATCTTCCTCCCCGGACAAAGCACCAGATTTCCAGCCCTCGAATTTAACGTAATGCACTGCTGGATTCTCTGACGCTTTTCCACCCCCAGTGTGCTCAACTCGCGAGACAACCATTTCCTGTTGACAGGTTCTCCGACCTTTGGAGACGTGTGATGGATCGCCGTTCTTAAGGCAAGGAACTATTGTGTCCAGCCAATCGATTTCTGGTCTTTGCCGCGCAGGAGCTGCGTTCGGATGCCTGCTGTGATTCGAATGATGGGGCCGGCAATGATTGCGATGCCCAGAAATGAATAGACCGGCGGCCCGGGTCTGATTCGGGAAAGAAATGAAATGGCAAAGATGGTCCATATTGAATACATGGCCCATCTTTCGAACAGCGGCGAATCCACGATCTTCCAGAACCTTCCCTCAGGCACGCGAAACAATGAGCGCAATGCCAGAACGTAGATCATTAAATAAACGAAAATCCCCGCCAGCAGACCATGGAGGCCGGCAGGCAGCCTGAATTTCTCGCCCAGGCTGACGACCAATGAAACAATCACGAACAAGTGGATTGTATGTGAAATGCCAAGAAAAATGAGAAATCGCCCGCGGTTTCGCGCAAGCCAGTTTGTGTATTTGCCGGGCCACAAGGACTGGCCTGCCCTGGCGACGAAAGCCGCAAAAAACAGGACGAACGAAGTGCGCGCTGTAACGCGCAGCAGTAAACGTATTACTTCGATGTTGTCCAAAATTCAGTTTTTCTCAAGCGTTTGCAGCTTCTCATTGGCCGCGAGGCGCACCGAAGGATGAGCATCTTCTAGGGCCACGCTGCAGAAACGTTCGACATCACGGGGAACCATTTCGCACAAAGAATCCAGCGCCCCCACCCGGACCCTGTCATTCATATGTGATTTCAGCAGGCTCGTCAACAGTTCCACCGTCCGGCCATCCCCTACGTGCTTGGCAAGGCCGCAAAGCATGACTCTGCTGGTACCGCCGGTGGGCACGTATGCGTCAATGGTGTTATGGTCCAGATCAAAGAAATACTGGTTGGTGGAGTGCATTGTCTCGTGTTGAATCAACAGGTTCAGTGAAATGGAAAATTCCTTGGAATGCTCCTGGGAATGTACGTCTTTGCAGGCACGATAGAGCATGATTTTTCCCTGAGGAAGGCTCGTCTTCTCCAGGAAACGCAGCGGCACCTTCTCCCCCGGCATGCCTATGACCGAATTGCGTTCGTACTCGAAAATGGTGGTTTCATACCCTGAGCCTAGGTAGCCGACTGTCATGAAAGTGAAATTGTGATCATGAGGGACCCGGTAGAGGAACAGTTTCTTTTCAATTTCCTCCTGCTCCGGTATGTGGGAGGGCGGCTCCCAGACATTGGCACGCACCAGGAAATTAGAGCCGCCGCCAAACAGCATGGTCTGGGCGGTATACCTGTTGGAGGGCTGAAAGTTCCGCCAGTTCTCAAGTTCCTGGTTCAACTTGTCTACCATGAAACGGCGATTATTTCCGAGCGCTTTCAAGGCAGGGGCTGATTCGATAATGCTGTCCATGTCAGAAATATCGACGTTTTTTGTGATGTACTCTTTATACTCTTCCAGTTCCATTACTTTCTCGGTCTGGATATCGATCGTGATGGCCATGTTTCCTTCCTTGATTCAAATTTTAGTCTGTATCAGGCGTGAGCCGGTTCCGCCGCAGAATGCGCGTTGAGACTTTCAAGTGATTTACGGGCCGCATTACGCACGTGCGGATGAGGATCATTCACGGCTTGCTGCAGCAACTCCACGCCTTCCTGGAAATTTAACTCCAGCAGATTTTTTAGCGCTGACCAGCGCACAAAATGATCGGGATGATTCTGTACAAGATTCTTAAGCGGCCCAACCGACGACTGGCTTGCAAATTGCGCCAGCATCTTGCAGGCGAATTCCAGCCGCGAAGACATTGGATCGGCAGCGATAATCCTGGTAGGCAGAAGCGTAGCTGGATCATATTCCCAACGCAGCCGCAACACGAAGTCGGTTGAAAAAGTAAGCAGCACAATGGGAGATGCATTCGTGCCGTGCAGCCGGAAGATATCATAGCCTGCACGCAGGCTCAGAGCTTCCCCTGACTGGAGATGTCGGGTTCCTTTGTTGATCAACCGCCGGCTGGGGTCAAATATCTCATTGGGGAAGGGCTGCGGCTGTTCATACAATTCGACAGTGGCGCTAGTTCCTGCAGAAACACCGGCCAGGAAATGCTCCGTCGGCGAATATAAACGCATAGCACTGGGAGTGTTCGCCTGGATTATTTTCAGGTCCAACCCATAGCCAGCCCGGCGCACGATCGTCATTTGCGTCTCACTGGCTAGCTCAGGCAGGTATTGAGGATCAGTGTTTATCTTATGCAGTTCATAGTTTGCCAGATCGCAAAGTACATTTGAGCGCAGCAAATCCTGGAAATCATCTATGCATTCCCAGAAGGCCTCATGGCCCTTTTCTAGCCGGGGCTCGATCCTGCTAACAAAACGTTCTAACACAGGAACTGCTTCGATTCTGGAGCGGGCCGAGGCAGCAGCATCTACAGGAGGCATTTTGAATCAACCTTGTGAAATCGAAATATTGGACTGGAAGTCATGGCAAAAGGTATTGCTGATTGAAAATCAAATGGGCTGACAGAACTTAATCAGCCCAGATAGAGCTACGCGAGAATGATGATCCCGATAACCAATACTACACAAGGACCTTCGCCTACCGTTGAAGGCGCAACAGCGCTATCAAGGTCAGCCGGAGCCCATTTGCATGGCTTTTTCATTGCTTAGACGTCTCCTTCCAGTCAATTTCCCCGAGAAGTTCCGGGGTCTGGGCATCATAGCAGACCTTCAAAATTGCTGTAAACGACTAGTTCTTGTCTTTATAATTTGTTAAAGTTAATTTCGTCCCTAAAAATGTAAGGATGCGGCTCTTGCGGCATGCTACAGCCATTCTGCCCCATGCCCCTGTGGCAACATAAACCTGGGCATTGATTGCAGAAAATCAAAAGGCTACTAGGCTTCGCGGAGTTGATCCAGATAAGTATCGTGTTTGCTGGAAGTTAGACTGTGAAAATGTATTGCCATTTGTATTGGAGGATGATGAACGTAGGTTTGACATTACAGCAGGGAAGATGGAAGGCCACTGCAAGGCGTGTTGCCAGAGAAATTTTGGCCCCTATGGCAAGTGAAATTGATCGAGAAGGTAAATTTGTGCGAGCTGGCATTGAGGCCATAGGTAAGAACGGCATGATGGGCCTTTGTATTCCCCAGGAATATGGCGGCCAGGGAATTGAACTGCTTAGTACCGTGATTGCAACGGAAGAGCTGGCACAGGGTTGTGCTTCTACCGCAATGTGTTACGTGATGCATACCTGCGCGATATTGCCTATAGTGGCTGCTGCCAGCCCGGAGCAGCTTGAAAAGTTCATACGGCCTGTAGCCGAAGGCAAGATCCTGTATAGCGTGTCTGCAAGCGAGCCTGGCTCCGGAGCCCATCTATGGCATGTTGACAGCTATGCTGAAAAGAACGCTGGCGGTTACGTAGTAAATGCCTTTAAGTCATGGGCCACCAGCGCTGGTGAGTCAGACTACTATCTCATTCCGGTCCGCTCCTCCGCGACCGCATCCGCCGATGAACTTACTCTGTTCCTTGTGAGTGCTTCAGACCCGCAGGTCCAACCGGTAGGCAAATGGGACGGGTTAGGCATGCGCGGAAACTCCAGCAGTCCGGTCAAGTTCAACAACTGCCACATTGCCGCTTCACAGCGCATCGGACACGAGGGCATAGGGTTTCCACTGCTGATCGCATTTAATGTCCCTGTTTACCTCCTGGCTCTTTCAGGACTTTACCTGGGTCTGGCGCAACGGGCGCGTGATGTGGCGGTTGAACACGTGAAAAAGAGGATCCATGCGGATACCAAGAATCCGCTGGCAAATCTGGGCGTTGTGCAAAGGTATATAGCTGAACTGGATTGCGATATAGAAGCGACACGCGCTTATCTGTATGAAGTGACCCGGATCCTCTCTTATCTGACTTCCATGCTCATGGAACTGGCCAAAGCGGACCTGTTGGAAAAAATCGTAGACCGTTTTTATCAGGAAGATGCGCTCCTGATCGTCGCCAAAGCCAAGGTCATGGCCACAGAGATGGTGCTGCGCGTGGTCAACAAGGCATTTCAGTTGTGTGGAGGCACGGGTTATCGCCGCGGCCATGAAATCGAACGGCTCTACCGGGACGCGCGCGCTGGAACTTTCATGGCCCCGGACAATGACACGCTGCGTGAAATTATTGGACGCAGGGCGTGCGGGCTGCCATATCCGTGGCAGGCAGGTTCTATGGGAGCCAAGGGTTAATTTCATATGCCGGAATTACGGGGAACACTCTTCAATTTCAAGGACCTTGTTAACAAAAACAGTTCTGTCAGGAAGTTGCTGGTGGGATGGGAGCCTCTCATTGAAATCGAAGCGCTCGATGGCGATGAGAGATACACCCTGATTGTCCGCGACTGCAACCTGGAAGAAATACATGAGGGCCCGGCACAGCAGGCCGGTACTGTGACGGTGCGCGGCAACAAGCAGGTGCTCTCAGAGATTTTTGAGGGCAAATTGAATCCGGCCCAAGCCCTGATAGACGGACAGATTGAAATCTACGGGCAGGAAAAAGATATGATCAAGCTGGATGCATTGACCCTTGTTTTATGGGACGTATAGCGCCGGCGGACCATCAACTCAATGACAGTTCCCTGGTTTTTTCTTGCAGCATGAATGCCAATTGGTCTTTTTGATGAAAGGAGAAGTTGCAGCGTGTCCAATTCAGCTACGAGCATTGATACTACCTGCCTGACGTCAGAACAGAAGAATATCCTGGCTAGAGATGGCTATTGCATTTTTCGAAACGTCCTGTCAGCCAGCACAATCGAGACAACTTTAAAAGAGATCAACCGTATTGAAACAGAAGAAGGGGCTCACTCCGGCAGCGAATACCTGAAATGTAACGACGGCGCCTTGAGGGTCCATAACCTGCTTGAAAAAAGCGATCTGTTCGATCATTTCTTCACCCATGAACTCGTGCTGGCCTCGGTTGAGCAGATCCTTGGTCAAGATTTCAAGCTTTCGATGCTCGTGAGCAGGAATCCAATCCTAGGGCGGGCGCAAAAACTGCACGTGGATTGGCGAGGCGGCCCTGTCCCAGCAGGAAAGTATCAGGCATGCACCGCCATGTGGATACTTGAAGACTACCAGGTTGATAATGGGGCGACACGCTTGGTTCCCGGATCACACCGGCAATGCATTGAGCCTTCAGCGGTACTCCAGGACCGGTTTGCTCCGCTGCCTGGGGAAGTGCAGATCCTGGAAAAGGCTGGAACCCTGGTCGTTTTTAATGCGCATCTATGGCACGCCGGATGTGAAAATGTGAGTCGCCGGTCCCGCGCTTCCGTCCATGCTTATTTTTGCCTTCGTTCGATTCCCCAGGAGCTAAACCAGCGGGAATGCCTCTCGTCCCAGACAGTTACGCGATTCGGCCCGCTGGAAAAATGGCTGCTGGATGTGTAAGTGAATGCAGACTAAAATCCACTGGAGATAATGGCTGTTTAGACCGGGACGGATGAAACTAAACAAGGACAGGATCGTGATAACGCTGTTGCTCGTCGTCTTTGCTGATGCAATCAGCTTTGCGATGATCATGCCTATCCTTCCCTTCCTGGTGCTCAAATCCGGTGGAGGGCCGAGAACGGGTGGCGAATTGATATCAGTCCATGCATTAGGGACGCTCATCGCGGCGCCATTGCTGGGAAGGCTTTCAGACCGGTACGGGCGCTACCGCGTCCTGTTATGGACAAATGCCGGGGCCTTTCTCGCACACGCTTTTCTCGGCTTCAGCACCAATGTTCTTGCATTATTCATGGCCCGGGCCGTCGCCGGGTTGATGGCCGGCAACATCAGTGTAGTCCTGGCAACCATCGCTGACCGGACTCCAAAGAGTTCGCGGGCCGGCAACATGGGACTGGTGATGACTGCGTGGGCCGTCGGCGTGGTGCTTGGCCCCGGGCTTGGTTTGCTGGGCATACATCTTTTCCCTGACAGCGCCGGAATGGTGGTTGGCCTTCAGGCAGCGATTTTTTCCCTGATATGCATTGTGCTGGTCTTCTATTCACTCAGCAATTTGACCTGGCGCTCAACTGCCAGCCTAAGTTCTGCTCCAGGATTTTTTTCTGCAGCCAGGGGCAAGGGCTGGCTTTTGCTTCAAAGCCTGCTGGTCAGCGTTTGTCAGAGCGCACTGGTGTCAATGCTGGCGTTCTGGGTCCATGACACTTTTGGCTGGGGCGGAAAAGAAGTCAGCCTCCTGATGATCTGGGTGGCCGTCATCATTGCGGCCGTCCAGGCGTTATGCGTAGCGCCGCTTTCCCGAGTCCTCGGCAATTTTGGGGCGATCATCGCCGGCACCGCGGCAGCGGCTCTCTGTTCTGCAGCCATGACGCTTTTGCTCGGGTCGTCTGCCGCCCTGATCGCCCTCGCCCCATTGATTGTATGTGGTCTGACTGTGGCCATGACTTTGTTGAATACAATTATGTCTAATCTCTCTGCTGCAGATGAGCAGGGCGCATCCTTGGGCGTACTGAGCAGTTCGTCCGGTCTGGGACGAGTGATTGGACCAACCTGCGGAGGGTTGATGCTGCATGGCTACGGGGCAAGAGGTCTGCTTCTTTTCAGCATCCTTCTGTGCTCGATTGTTTGCTGGTGGTCAGTGCTAAAGGCACGCAATCACACAGACCGGGAGCCTCTCAATGCTGTTTTAGCCCCGAACCATTCTTCAAGCGGTTCCTGAGTGCAGGAGTTCATGGGTGAAGGACCCAGGCTTGATGAATGATTTCAGCGCAGTCAAAACGTGATAACGATGGCGGGCAGGCGAAGCCCTCATTTCCCAGGGGAAGCAATGTCTCAAAGTTTTACCAGAACGAGCAAGCAGGAATCCGGGAGCAGAAACAAATAGATGAGTAAAGAAACGAAATCGCGCTACGAGTTCTGGTTCTATGTCTCTGTGGGGGCGGGACTGGCCAATGCCACGTCTTCCTTCATGATCATGTCGGGGCTTTTTGAAGTCGTACAAGGCTTATGGGTGGCCCTGGCAGTAATCGGCTCCGGGATCCTCTGTTGGGTAACGGCTTCCGCAATTGCGGAACAGGCCAGCCTTTTTCCAGGCTCCTCCGGATTGCGCACCTATTTGAAGCACTCGCTTGGCAATCAGATGTCTTTGTTTCTGGTCTACATCTATCTGGCATTTATTGTGCTCGGAGCAGGTATCGAAAGCCGGTTGTTTGCCTATGTGTTTACCTCTGTCTTTCCTCATTTCCCGCCAATCGCGGTCTCGATTGTGCTGTTTGGAGTGATCTTAGGCATTAACCTGCTGGGAATTGAAGTGCCAAGAATTGCCCAGATTGTCTGCCTCTTCCTGGTTCTTGCCGGTATTGCAATGTTTGGTCTGGCCGGTATTTTCTCCCTGCCGCATCCGCAGTCGCTTCTCCACGTAAGTTTTACCGCAGGCTGGAAAAACCTGTTTTATTTGCCTGTAGCCATTGGAATGGGGTTCTTTCTTTTTGTGGGCTACGAGTGGGTAACGCCCCTGGGTTTCCGCCCTCAATCGTATGAGCGCGTTGTTCCCTACTCGATGTTTGCAGCGATTGCGGTTACCGGGCTTGTTGCAGTTGTGTTCGTGATTGGCATGGCCGCGCAGTTTCAGCCCGGGGCCATCGTGAAGACGCCTTTGCCTCAGACTGAGCTAGCTGTCGTGCTGTTTGGAGCAAAAGGAAGAATCGCGGCCCTCGCTCTATGCACGCTGGCCACTCTCTCCACGTTTAATGCCGGGTTGCTGGGAGGAGCCCGGCTGACTTATGCGCTCGCGAGGGAGGGAAACTTTTTCAAGGTCTGCACCAAAGTCTCGCTTCGGACCGGCGTGACGTACGGATCAATTCTGTTGTTAGGGTTTGCCTGCCTGGCTTCTTCTCTGCTGGTACTGGAATTTGGATTCGAAATGTCTGCTGCAGTGATTGGGTCAGCGATCGTCTGCTGCGTATACGGTTCGCTCGTTTATTCCGTGATCCGTCTCCGTGTACTGAGGACCCGGCAGCAGCGCACATATATCACGCCTGTGCCTCTGTGGCTGAACTGGATTCTCGTGCCAGTTCTGCCTTTACTCGGACTGGCTTCACTTCTGATCACTCCAGAGGTGGGAGCAGGTGCATGGATCGGCTTTAGCCTGTGCGCACTGGTCAGTTATTGCATGACTCTGTGGTTTACATCGAGAAAAGAAGAGCCTGTCTCTGTGCTGGCAAGATCTAATTCAAGCTCTAATTAAGGTACTGGTGGCTTCAGAAATCACATATCGGCTCTCCCGGAGAGCACGCGATTACTTTGACCTTAAGACCGTACTGGTCACCGGCGGCTCCAGCGGAATCGGGAAATCGATCTGCCTGGCGCTGGCGACTGCCGGAGCTTCCGTAACAATTTTGGCGCGAGATCCTGGGAAGATGGAACGTACGGTTGCGGAACTGGAAAGCCGTCGGCAGCGCGCAGGCCAGCGATTTCGCTCAGGGGCTGTGGACCTGCGGGATTTTGATGCCACGCAAAGATATATTGCAGAACTGGAGCATGAGTCTCCCATCTCATGCCTCATCAATTCCGCCGGTGTTGCAGTGCCGGGCAAGATCATCGATCAGCCGGTTACGATAATCGGAGACACCATCAAAACGAACCTGCTTGGCTGCATCCATACGGTCAAGGCTGTGCTGCCGGGGTTTTGTTCCCGCAATGCCGGGCACATCATCAATCTCAGCTCGGTTGCCGGGTTTGTTGGAGTTTTTGGATATTCCGCGTATTGTTCCAGCAAGTTCGGCCTGACCGGATTTTCTGAAGTGATACGCGCCGAACTGAAGCGCTATAACATTCGCGTCTCTCTCGTCTGCCCCCCTGAGACTGATACGCCTATGCTGGCGAAAGAACGAGAGTTACAGCCCGTGGAATCCCGGCGAATCAGCGCTTCCGCCGGCATGATGTCGCCGGAGCAGGTCGCTGCAAAAACGCTGGAAGGCGCAGCCCGTGGTGAAACCTACATCTTTCCTAACCTGATGAGCAGGCTCAGTTTTGCGGCAAAATCTTATATGCCGGGAATGCTGAATCGGTATCTCGACTATCTGGGTAATGCCGGGTAGCGCACGGGAGCAGCACGATGATCAGATTTTGTGAGTAGCATGAAAACGCCAACCACACATGGTGTCAACGGAGGTTTCAACGGTGTCAGATAATCTTACCGGGACAGTACTTGACCTGATCGCCGATACCAAGCGAGTACCGCGCGAAAACCTCGGAATTGACACTACTTTCGAACAACTGGAGATCGACTCGCTGGATGCGTTGAACCTCGTCTATGCGATCGAGGAACATTTCAATATTTCAGTTCCTGACAACGTCATCCGGTCCATCAAAAGCGTGCGGGATCTGACTGAGCATCTCAGGCAGATTCTGGCGACTTCCGGCACCACACAAAACCCTGCCCCTTGATCAACATGCCTCAGCGGCGGATTGTAGTCACAGGAATCGGGATCATCAGCTCCCTGGGGCAAAGCCTCGCCGAGCATTGGTCAGCATTGCAAGAAGGCCGGAGCGGCATAGCTCGAATCACAGCCGTTGAAACCACGGATCTGCGTTTTCATTATGGCGCTGAGGTGCATGGATTCAAGCCTGAAAAGCATTTTCCCGGTGGACAGATTGACTTCCTTGACCGTTTTGCACAATTTGCTCTGGTAGCAGCGCGCCAGGCAGTTGCCGATTCAGGGTTATCTTTTTCCGGGCAAGCCGCGGAGCGTACCGCCATTATTAC
>DAHUXF010000739.1 GCA_027307295.1 Acidobacteriaceae bacterium | reverse complement strand
TACAAAGTGGCGGTCACGGTCAACGGCAAAACGGAGACGCAGACTGTGGACGTGCAGACCGATCCGCGCTTCAAGTTTGATGACAATGCCATGCGCGCGCAAATGAAGCTGGGACTTGAACTGCGTGATGAAGTCTCCGCTCTGCATGAGGCCTTGAACCGGCTTAATGGCTTGCACAAGCAGGTAACCAGCCTGCAGGAATTGCTGATATCAGACGAAGGACAGGACGGCGGCGCGACCAATGCCACCTACAAACCCGTGGTGGAGGAAGCACGAGCTCTGGACAAAAAGATTGTGGCCATGCAGGAACCGCTCTATAACAATGAGATCCAGCCCGGCAGCCAGGATGATGTTCACTACATACAGCGGTTTCAGAACCGGTTGCAGGGAGTGATGCGCGGCGTGATGGGTGGTTTTGGCGATGCGCCCAGCCCGATCCTGCTGGAAGAAGCTACAGAAGTCCGCAAAGAGCTGGAAACCCAGTTGGCCAAGGTCAACACTTTCCTGAATACTGAAGTTGCCGATTTCAACAAGAAAGCGGCGGAACGCGGGGCCAGCACTCTGTTTGCCGGTGGTCCCATCCAAATCAAGCCTGGGTCCGGGGCAGCTTCCAGCGCCAGCACCGGCAACCAGGAAGATGAAGACAACGATCAGGATTAAGCAATACCTGCAAAACCAAAGCAACACCAAAGGCGTGCCGTCTAGGTACGCCTTTTATTGGTAAGTGTCCGCGAAAGCGGATTTTTATACCACTGATTCACACAGATGAACACTGATCGGAAAAGGCTTTATCTTGCTTTACTCGTCTCGATAACTTGAGAGCTTTCCATCCAAGCAGAACAATCGCCTTCTGTTGGGGTGAACCCCTGTTGCGAACAGAAATAATCTTTCCTGATCAGTGTTGATCCGTGCAAATCAGTGTAAGGTTCTGCTCTGGCATTTTGCTTCACGTATTGGATGAACTTGAGGCTGTCAATCCAGAACAGAAGAACCATTTCTGATCGGCCTTTATCCGCGTAAATCAGCGGTAAGAT
>DAHUXF010000738.1 GCA_027307295.1 Acidobacteriaceae bacterium | reverse complement strand
CTGTGGTGAAAAGGGCCATTGGAACAGGGTTTGTTCGCGTAATCAGCGTAAGGTTCTCCCTGCTTGCAAGCTGCTCTGAGCAAGGGGCAGATTCCTTCGGATTTCCCTAATTCATCTTTTAACAGCTTTTTTGCGCCTTATTGGATGAAAAGGCGTACCATTCTTCTTTGGCCGGAGAACCTCTTTTTTCGGTTGGAGGGCGCCATGGTTTCGAGCATTTCCTTATTCAGGGCCGGTATTTTGATCGGAGTCGTACTGGCCTCCCTTGCTGCCGGGGCGCAGCGCGGTTCCAGTGGGCCATCTACCACGCCTACCCGGAACACCTCACCCACCAGAACACCCACCGCGCCTGACGTTAGCACTCAACCTATGTTTATTGCCGGTAAAGTCATGCTGGAAGGCGGAGGAGTGCTCAAAGAAACAGTTGCTATTGAGCGTATCTGCAATGGCGTGGTCCGGCGCGAAGGATATACCGATTTCAAGGGACAATTTGAATTTCAGCTGGGCGTGAACGTTGGTTTTCAGGATGCCAGCGAAAATGATTCGCGGGCCATCCCGAATGCTCAAACCCGTCCGGGCACCAGCACTGGCCGCCGGATACAGGACCTTAACGGCTGCGAGTTTCGCGGCGTGCTGCCGGGATACACATCCAGCATTGCGATGATGCGCACCAGCGGCGAGACCTGGCAGGTGGATATTGGCACAATTTTTCTCAAGCGCATGGGGGACGCGCCCGGCACCACCGTCAGCGTCACCAGCATGGCGGCCCCAAAAGATGCAATGCGCGCCTACGAAAAAGCGCAAAAACTAAAGCAGGAAAAACCAATGGAGGCGGAGAAAGAGCTCACGAAGGCAGTGAAAATCTATCCGCAGTTTGCCGCAGCGTGGAACCTGCTGGCCGACATGCATCGCCAGCGCAACCAGTTTGAAGATGCGCGCGCAGAATATCGAAGCGCCGTGGCGGCTGACCCGCAGTTCGTAAGTCCCACATACGGGTTGGCCATGATTGCCATGCAGGAGAAAAAATGGGATGAA
>DAHUXF010000737.1 GCA_027307295.1 Acidobacteriaceae bacterium | reverse complement strand
AGGGCAGCGGCGCTCAGGTCTTGAATCATGCTCAACTCACGTTTAAGAGCCAGCGGCAGGGTCTCGCCTCCTGGCTGGCTGCGCCAGCCCCAATTGGCGGTCTGGATTTCGTCTCGCAAGACGCAAGCGCCGTAGCAGCCGTCGTATCCAAGAGTCCTTCCGCAATGCTGGATGATGTTCTTAACATCGCCGGTAATGGGAACTCACAGGCATCAGACGCAATCATCCGGGGTGAATCAGAGCTGAAGATCAGGTTTCATCAGGACCTGGCAGACACGTTAGGTGGTGAAGTCACATTCGCTCTGGATGGCCCCATTCTTCCTACGCCTTCTTGGAAGGTAGTGGCAGAAGTCCGTGATCCTGGCCGGTTGCAATCGACGATCCAGCAACTGATTACCGACGCCAATGACCATCTTAATGCGGAGCATGCAAGGCTTACAATGGACCAGCAGTCGGCAAATGGGCTGACTTTTTACACACTCCACGCGCAGGATGCACCAAAACAGTTTGAGGTTACGTATACCTTCACTGACGGATACATCATTCTTGCACCCAACAAGGCATTAATCATGAACGCAATTGCGGTCCACCAAAACGGAAACTCGCTGGCCCGGTCCAGTGATTTCCGGGCCTTGTTGCCACAGGATGAGCACGCAGACGTTTCCGCAGTGCTGTATCAGAATCTGGCGCCTGTCCTAGGGCCTATTGCCCAGCAGCTTTCGCCCTCACAGTTGCAGTCTCTACAACAGCTTGCGGCGGAGACCAAACCAAGCGTAGTCTGCGCTTATGGCGAAGACAATGCCATCCGCGTAGCCAGCAGCAGCCGGTTGTTCGGGATGGACCTGAACACGTTGGCGCTCTCCACGTTAATGAAAATCGCGCAGCCCGGACATGCGTACGGCACACGTCATAATTAAGAACAAGAAAGGCCGAATGCCAGCAGTCGTTATGCAAACAGTCATTGAAATGCAAAACCTGACAGTGCAACTGGGAAACCGGACAATCCTTGACCGGCTGACTGGTTCGCTGTCAGGCCGTTG
>DAHUXF010000736.1 GCA_027307295.1 Acidobacteriaceae bacterium | reverse complement strand
CACGCCGGTGATCGCGATGAAAAAAAGCGAAATCATCCGTCGCGGAAGGGACCTCGGGGCGCCCCTGCAACTGACGTGGTCCTGTTATCAGGGAGAGAACTTGGCCTGTGGCAGGTGCGACAGTTGTCTGCTGCGATTGCGGGCGTTCTTGCAAGCGGGCCTGACTGACCCGATCCCTTATCGCGGACAAGCAGCACGGAGGGCGTAATCGCGGTATCGTGACCATTGGATTCTGCGGCAGATGAGCGATAATGGGGGCAAGCCGGCCTGAGGACCTTGGCCGGAGCTCCTCGAGAACAAAAGGAGAATGGGGCATGTCGAAATTGTTGAAGGCGTACGCGCTTGCCGCGTTGTTGACGCTGGGCTGGCTGAGTCTAGCTGCACCGAAGGCAGCCGCGCAGGGCGGGAATGTTACCGGAAGCATCATTGATTTTGATGGGAAACCTTGGGCAGACTTACCAATCAACATCAAGAGCGATCAGGGCGTGACTCAAGACACCAAGACGGACGCGGCTGGCAAATTCCAGTTCGTCAATCTGAAGACCGGGAAATACACGGTCACTGTGCACCCGCCCCAGATTCAGCAGCCCTTTGAGATTCCCCTGGAAGTGCACAGCGGCACAGAGAATCCGCCGATTAACTTGAATTTCAAGGAGATCCTGGAAAAACAGAATCCGGGAGCTGCGGCGCAACTGAAAAAACAACAGGAAGAAAAAGCCAAGTTCACCGGTATGAAGCAACATTTCGACAAGGGCGTGGCTTTGTTGGAACAGGAACGGGTGGCCAAGGCCGATCTGACCAAAGCAACTGCGGATCAGCGAGATGCGGACAAGGCGAAGGTGGCGGATCTGTCCAATCAGGCGGTAGCGGAATTCCAGGAAGCCCAGAAAGCAGCGGCGGAGAAGGACCCGAACATGCATCTCTTCTGGGCGCGCATGGGTGAGGCCTACGATCTGGCCGGACGAAACGATGAAGCCATCAACGCTTATCAGCAGGCAGTAGCCGCCAAACCGGACAACGCGGGCTACTACAATAACCTGGGCAACGTGCTGGCGCGCGCGGGA
>DAHUXF010000735.1 GCA_027307295.1 Acidobacteriaceae bacterium | reverse complement strand
CGCCCAACCCCGGCGCACCCAGATTACCCAGGCTGAAATTGATGCCGTTGTCGTGATTGGCAAGCGCTTCAGAGCGGTTGCGGGGCACGAATTGCACCAGCAACTGATTGACCACGTTCTGATTGATGTTGCGGGTCCATGTGCCGAGAATGCTGAAGTCGCGCACAAAGAGGCCGCTGCCGTCCGGCGTGGCGTTGGTGATGCCGGCAATACCTGAATGGAAATTATTATGAGCATAGCCCAGGCGCAGGGTGAATGAATCCTGGTCACTCTTCTGATAGTCAAAACGCGTGATGATGTTGTTCAACCGGTCTGGCGCATTGAATATACCGTTGTCCCGGTTCAGGATGGTAGACAGCGCCGTGTTGGTGAGCGGAGCCAGGCCCGGATTGGGGCCACCCGGCGTTATGTTGTTGGCAAAGCCAACCAGAAAAGGATTACCCGAAGCCTTAAGAGCGTTGATGTAACACAACTGATCGGGAGCCAGGCTGGCAAATTGGGAAGCGCAGTTCGCGCCCAATCCAGGTGTATTGATTCCTTGCGCCTGTGGCGAATTGATGATCTGGTTAAAGAAAGGCGTATCGAGCCGCTGAAACTCGTAGGCCGTAAACATGAAGACCTTTCCTTGAACCAGTGGGCCGCCCAGCGAACCGCCCATATAGACATTCTGGCTGAATGCCTTCTTGGAACCTGGGTCCAGGAAAGCAGGTGAATTAAAGAAATTGGTGGCTTCCGTATTCTGGTCACGGAAATATCCAAAGGCGTCACCGTGCCATTTATTGCCGCCGCTTTTGGTCACAATATTGATCGCGCTGCCGTCCGTGAATCCGAATTCCGCGGCAAAAGCGTTGCGGTTGACCTGGTACTCCTGGATGGCATCCACGGGAAGGTTCGTGACACGATATTGACCGGTGCCGTATTCATTTTCACCGCCGTCAATGGTGGAAAGATTATTGCGACCGTTGCTGCCGCCAATCGAAAAGCCTGTCGTAAGGTATCCGGTAAATCCCGGGTTCTGCGCGCGCGTGGAGTCAGAGTTGCTCACGCCGGGCAGCGTGTAAACAT
>DAHUXF010000734.1 GCA_027307295.1 Acidobacteriaceae bacterium | reverse complement strand
GCCGTCCGTCGGCCAGATAACTGCCTACGACCGATTGCGCCGCACGCCCCAAAGGAACAATTCGCTCTTTATCGCCTTTCCCTCTTACCAGGACGTGGCCCAGTTCCAGCTTCAGGTCTTCCAGTTTCACATGGATAATCTCAGAGACGCGTAGCCCGCCGGCATAGAGCACCTCCAGCATGGCTTGATCGCGCTGCGCCAGCCATGGCGAATATTTGCCTTCGCCGCTTTTCCCTGCTGACTCCAGCATAGAATTGATCTCTGCTCCTGCCAGAGATTTCGGCAGCACTTTCCATTGTTTAGGGGAGTCGATTTCCAGCGTCGGATCGTGCTTGATCATCCGGTCCAGCAGAAGATACTTGTAGAAGTGCCGCAGCGCGGAAAGCTTGCGGGCCACTGAACGATCGCCTACGCCATTGGCAAAGAGCTGGCTTAAAAATCCCCGGACGTCCTGCCGCCGAGCTTGCAGCAAGACCCTGCGACGTCCCTCCAGAAACCCGGCGAATTGCGTCAGGTCAGATGCATATGCGCTCACAGTCAAGGGCGCCAGCCCCTTCTCAACTCTCAGGTAGTCGAGAAAACTGTCCTCTGCACGCTTGTTCTCCGCCTTCATTCCTTACAGTATCCGGCTAGGAGACGTTCCAGTAAATAGCCGCCATGGTTCCCGAGTTAGCGAAGCAAAAGCCAGAACATCCAAAAATGAGTAACCAGGAGAGCCGGCACGAAAAAAGTAGGCAAGAACCAAAAGGCGCCCAGCTTGTAATCGAATGCCCGATATTTTGTTGCCACAATGCCGGCATATACCCAGTCTCCAAATCCGATTATGTTCGTGATCCACACCATTACAATTGCGAGGGACGAATGTCCTTTTAACAACAGGATAGTCAACATGGCAAGAATCTGCGACAACAAATCGCCATAACCTACAGGTCTGGAAAACTGCTTTGGAATGGCAGGCTCTACAACGGCAGATACAATGCTGGTCAATCCAATATGGCGCAGTGTATGCGGCAGGAGCAGAATGCCAAGGACCTGATACAGAGACCAAGATTCTAGAGCCGGGGCAACATACCAT
>DAHUXF010000733.1 GCA_027307295.1 Acidobacteriaceae bacterium | reverse complement strand
CGCGGATGTAGTCATCATCGGCGGAGGGATTGTAGGCTCCAGCATTGCCTGGCACCTTAGTCAGGATGGTTGCAAAAGTGTGTTGGTCATTGAGCGGGAGAGCGCGCAAGGCAAGGGCTCTACCGGCAAGAGCATGGGCGGTGTTCGCGCCCAGTTCTCCACCCCGGTCAACATACAGATGTCTCTCTACTCAATTCCGTTCTATGCCCGGTTTGAGGAAGTAGTGGGACATCCTGCCGGCTACCGCGCGCAGGGCTATCTTTTTCTGGCCACAAAAGAAACGCATCTTACTTATCTCAGCGACAACTTTGAGCGCCAGAAAAAACTCGGCCTGACGACGGCGCGTCTGCTTCCCGCTGAGGAAATCCGGACCATGCTCCCGCAGCTTCGCGCGGATGACGTGCTCGGCGGCAGCTTCTGCTCCACGGATGGCTTTGTTGATCCTTATAGCGTAATGAATGGATTCATGGCCAGCGCAGTAGAGCATGGGGCCACGCTCTGGAAGAAAACCGAGGTCACCGGCATTACCCGCGACCATAGCGGAGCTTACACGCTCGCAACTACCCGTGGCGCGGTAAGCACCAGAACAGTCGTCAATGCGGCAGGCGCATGGTCGGCCCAGATTGCTAAGTTTGTTGGAATTGATCTTCCGGTTGAACCGCTGCGCCGCATGCTGGTTCCGTCGGAACCGTTCACCGACTTTCCGCACACGTCGCCCATGGTCATCGACATGAGCACGGGATTCCACTTTCGTCCGGAAGGGCGCGGATTTCTGCTGGCCTGGAACGACCCGGAGGAAACGCCCGGCTACAAAACCGACTTCGAGCCATCCTTCATCGAGAAAATACTGGTCCATGCGGCGGACCGCGTGCCTGCATTTGAGAACCTTCCGGTCAATCCCAAACGCGCCTGGGCAGGTCTCTATGAGATGACGCCTGACCATCATTGTGTGCTTGGCCCCGTCGCAGACCTGCCGGGTTTCTTCCTGGCCAATGGCTTCAGCGGGCACGGTGTTATGCACTCACCGGCTACTGGTAAGATTCTTGCTGACTTGATTTTGCACGGTACAACGAATGTAGTGGATG
>DAHUXF010000732.1 GCA_027307295.1 Acidobacteriaceae bacterium | reverse complement strand
ATCTTTTTGTGTTATGTGGTATTTATAGGACTCGCCTTCGGCATTGTTTTTGCGACCAAGGGCGGCACTGGGTCGCCATCCTTTGTGTTAGCAATGGCTGCCCTGGCGTTCGGCGGGCTGGGCCTTTTTCTTGGAGCGATAGCCTGGTCATTGTATGCTCTGTGCCGCTATTCCCTGGCCGTTCCGGCCTGTGTACTGGAAGATCTTTCTGCCGGCAATGCCATGCGCCGAAGTACGTCCTTGAGTAATGGCACCCGGTGGGGAATCCTGGGAATCATTTTTCTTACTGGCATCATAAGCGTAAGTCTCACGCTTGTTTTGCAAATGCCCGCATGGATTGCCAGTGGTGCAGCCATTTTCACAGGAAAAGGAACTGTCTCCATTGCTGCTACCATCTGGGTATATCTGGCAGAGTTTTTTGGCGGGACTATAGCTGGCCCCATTGCTACCATCGCTCTGGCCCTTGTGTATTACGACCAGCGTGTGCGCAAAGAGGCTTTTGATTTGCAAATGATGATGGAAGCGCTGGGCCAGCCGGTCCCTCCGCCAACTGCGGTGGCCGCGCCGCCTCTGATGGGATGAATTACCGCAAGCGTCCTCGTCACTACTTATTCCTCACAGCCTGGCTATTGATGCTTTGTGCTGTAAGCGGCAGGGCTGAAAGCGTCTCGCCTGCCGAATACGAAAAGCAGCTGGATAAAATCGCCGCTGATCTCCATTCCCTGGAGGCCCAACCTGAGCGCGCAGGAACTGTGGTCGCGGGCCTGCCTGATAGCGTCTCCGTCCGCAGCGGCCCGGCAGAGGTCAACGTTAATTACAAGCCACTCAAAGATGAGTTGGCAGAATTTTCTCATGCTGAGAGCACGAACCGCCCGGCATTATTGGTTCGGATGGAAGCTTACGTCGAAGCATTGCGCGTTGGAGCGCGCGCTTATGAACAACCTCTCTCCGGTCTGGCCATGGCGCAGGCTAAACTTAAGACCGTCCTTGGCCGGCCAGAGTTCAGCAGGGTGCAGGGACCGAATGCAAAAGAAGCTTTGCTGGCGAGAATCTATCGCTGGCTATCTCGGCTACTGCGCAAAATGGCGGCTTCCGGCAG
>DAHUXF010000731.1 GCA_027307295.1 Acidobacteriaceae bacterium | reverse complement strand
CGCCTTGTAAGACCTGCGTGGACACAGATGCACAACTCAACACACAGACGATCAGGAAATCAAAACCCTGGTCAAAGACAGTCCCTACCGTTCCTCGAGCAAACGCACGATTACGATCATACATTCCCAATGTGCGGGCAAGAACCATGCTTATGGAAAGAGGAAGGACCTGGCCGAGAGCCATTCCAACACTTGTGACTGCAAACGAAGTCGCTGGGGAAAGAGCTGCATCACCCGGCCGTCGCATCATGGCATCCATAAGCCGCCATTTGTGCGCGGAAAGAAATGTGTTTAACGCAATGAGCAGCCCTAATTTGATAAAAGCTGAATCGTCTATGTTGAGCAGCTGATGCAGGGTTTCATCAAACCGGATGTGTGACCGGGATATAAGAATAGCCACAAGAACGAGTCCCGTGGCAAGCGACGCCAGCGCAAGAAAACACTGCCGCGCGCTCATAAAGATATCTCACTAAAAGCTAAGATCATGACCTCTTTGCTTCAATCAGCAAACAGCCGTGGCAAGAAGCGTCTGCCTGGATGCCCACTGCCATGAGAGTGGAGAGGAGTAAAGCCGGCAATTTAGGTAGATGCACACGTGAAGAGCGTATGCCCAATGACCGCTGAATTTCAATTGGCTGTTTTTTCTGGCGCAGCAAGCGATGAAGAATCCCGCTTGTACACCCGGCGATGAACTCCCAGCGCTGTACTTGGGGCCGGGTCAGATATCCATGCTGGTGGACCATGGTCAGTCCAGCCTTCTCCAGGTGTTGCGTCCATTGCTCTGCATCCCAGTAACGCAAATGCGCGCAACGAGAATCGACGGTTTGCAGATATTGAATGCGGTCACCCCATTTCGGCCCTTTCAGGCAATCATGAAAGTTCGGTCCGGGGACTGTAAAAATAAAACGTCCACCTGGTCTCAGCACACGCCATACTTCAGCCAACACTCCGTCGATATTTTCTATATGCTCCAAAACTGAGTTCGAAAAAATATAATCAAAGGCACTATCAGCAAAGGGCAGGCGGTCCCCTGCCGCAGTTGCCACCTCGCGATAGATATTCCGGATGCGCGCCATCTCGGTCTCCTGGGGATCCAGGTC
>DAHUXF010000730.1 GCA_027307295.1 Acidobacteriaceae bacterium | reverse complement strand
GCTACACCCGCCCACAGTGGATAAAAGGTGGTAATGAATTCGTAAGAAGACTGCTTCCGGCTCATAAAGTCATAATCAAAAAACATACCCCGCTGCGGGTTCCACAAGTATTGATTGATCGCGTCCCTGCGCTTCTGCGCGCGCTGATGCCATGCCCGCGCCTCATCGGCATTGCCCAGCAGAGTGGCAAAGTCTTCCATGTCCGCTTCAGCCTTGTATAAGAGGCTGTTGAGGCAAACCGCGGCAAAGTGATGAGTGGAACCGCCGAAAGGCCCGAAGCGGAATGAGATGTCAAAGCCCGATTCACGCATGGAACGATCGCCTTTGTAGTAATCCTCTGAAAAGGAAGCTTGCTCGAAGAAGAACACAGGCGGGAAGTTTGCGAGGCGGACGATTCACAGACCTGCACATCGAATTCCCTGCTCCCCACCTGTGCCGCATTCTTCGCCGGCTCCAAGAGGTAGCCATAGGAGCTGTCCTCGGGATGGGCCAGCAGATAGCCGGCCACATCCAGGTAGTAGCGCGGATCATCGCCCATTTCCGGTACGGGGCCTTCGCCCAGGTCGTAATAGCGCGCAAGGCCGGTGTCACCGGCTTGATGAAAACTGCGGGTCCAAAGCTCATAATCTTTTGCCGCGTACTGATAAGCCTTGCTCAACCACTGCCTGTCTTCATGGCCGCGCGCTTTCTCCTCCTCATAAAAGGCCCGGATCATCGAGGTCAGGAAAGGAGGTTGGGAGCGAGTGAAGTAGTAGGTGCGATTCGCGTTCAAAATCGACCCGTAATGGTCAATTTCGAAGAAGAAGTTCTCGATCATCTGGCGGGCGAGTTCCATCCTGCCATCGCGCAGAAGGCCGAGAATAATAAAATAACTGTCCCATCCATACATCTCATTGAATCTTCCGCCCGGCACCACATACGGGTTTGGCAGATAAAGCAATCCCTGGGCCGGGACCTCTGCCGGCTTGATATCTCCAAGATGCAGGATTGACTTGGGCAGCTTCTGGATACGCACGCCGCATCGGGAAATCTCTGCCCGTTGCTGGGCCGGCATCTCATACTCCTGGGGAAGATAGAGCACGGGCTGGCTCTTCAATTTCTCATCGGCCAGAGATTTGCAGTC
>DAHUXF010000072.1 GCA_027307295.1 Acidobacteriaceae bacterium | reverse complement strand
GGCAAGTATTCTTTCGTCGCGTTCTTTGTCTTTCAGCAGTTTCTCTATGCTCTTTGTCAGTAATAGAAGGTTTTCGGCAAGTCTCCAATTGCCAGCTGCCATTTGCCAAAGGCTTAGTGTGCTAGAAGTTTGTTTCTTCTCCTGCCGCCATGGCTCGACAGGATAGAATAGTCGCGCCCTCTCGAGAAATATTGCCGGGGGAAGGAATGCATGGCCGAGGAAACTCTCACCCCTAAATCCCAGTTGCGCCGCACCATGGGGTTCTGGGACGTGCTGCTGTTCAACATTGCCGCTGTTTTAGGGCCGCGCTGGATCGCTGCCGCCGCTCATAACGGGACCTCCTCGATCAGCCTGTGGGTGCTGGCCGCCGTGTTCTTCTTCCTGCCCACGGCCCTCATCATCATTGAGCTTTCCACGCGCTATCCGGCGGAAGGCGGTCTTTATGTGTGGAGCAAAGAGGCCTTTGGCGACTTTCACGGATTTGTGGCAGGCTGGGCCTATTGGATCTATACATTCTTTTACTTTCCCGGATTGCTGACAGCCAGCGTGGCCATGTCCGTGTATATCGGCGGGCCAAAATGGGGACATCTGGCCAGCAGCCCCGTTTATCTGTTGTGGGCATCCATAGGGCTGCTCGGCGTGGCCGTGGTCATGAACCTGGTGGGTTTGGACATCGGCAAGTGGCTGCAGAATGCCGGTGGCGTGTCTACCTATCTCCCAGTGCTGATGCTGGCGGGGATTGCCTGGTACATTGGCGTACACCACGGAAGCGACACGCATTGTTCCTGGAAGTCTTCCCTGCCGCCGTGGCCGCTGGACGTTGACAAGCTCAACTTCTGGTCCAACATTGCCTTTGCCTTCACCGGCATGGAACTGGTGTGCGCCATGAGCGAGGAAGTGCGTGAGCCGCGCAAAACTTTTCCGCGCGCTATTTATGCCTCGGCAGTCATGATTGCGCTGATTTACGTTGTAGCCACCATTGCATTGCTGGTGCTGCAATCGCCGGACAAGACAGATGTCCGCAACGGCGTGTTTCAGGGCATCAGCAGCGGATCGGCCATGCTTGCCATCGGCTGGTTCGGCGTGGTTGCGGCTCTGCTGGTCACCGTGGGGAATGCTGGCGGCGTAGGCGCAACCGTCGCCGGAGTAGCGCGCGTTCCCTTTGTCGCCGGCATTGATAGCTACTTGCCTTCATACTTCGGCAAAATCCATCCGCGCTTCAAAACACCGTATATAGCCATCCTTATTCAGGCGGGAATCTCCACGGCGATCCTGGTCTTCTCCCAGATCAACGCCACCGTAGTGGAGGCATACCAATTCCTGGTGGATATGGCGGTGATCCTGTACTTCATCCCATTTCTTTATATGTATGCTGCGGCCATCAAGCTGGCGTACCGCCCGGACCGCGCACACTCTGAGCAAGCCGTTCTGGTCCCCGGAGGCAAGGCGGGAATATGGATCACTGGATCTTTGGGATTCCTGGTTACACTTGGCTCCATGGCATTGGCGGCCATTCCGCCCGGTGGAGTGAAAAGCACTTTGCTGTTTGAACTTAAACTGGTGTTCTGCACTGCGGCATTTATCGGCGTGGGTCTGGCGCTCTATTGGCGTGGGGCAAGGAAGAAACGGGCAATGACCTCGACTTAAGCTGGCGTCGATGATTCGGCCCATACAATTTACGGGATTTTGGTAGCTCAGATTTGAGCCATGTGATTGATATTGGGCTAAATAACAGGCTCAGGCAACCAAAGTTCCCTAAAACACCTTCCATTACCTAGCCATATGGGACTAACACAAACCACAGCGCCTGAGACAGATCAAGCCCTCTCGTATACTGAAAGCAGCAGAAGCCGGGTTTCTACAAGCCGGGCCGGGCCGGACTGGCCGAACCAGGGGATACACATTGCAACACGGCACGGCCAGCCGGACAACAAAGCAGCTATATTGCCGCATCCTATGGATCAGCGGCCTCAAAAGGGCAAATTGACACAAGCTAAGAAAATGATCGCATCCGGGCTGACCGAAGCAGAGGCGATTGAGCGGGCCAAGGCCGGTGACTCGGAGTCCTTTGAGGGCTTGTATGGGTTGCACAAACGCCGCGTGTATTCGCTGTGCCTGCGCATGACCGGGAACACCGCGGAAGCGGAGGACCTGACGCAGGAGGCGTTCCTGCAGCTTTACCGCAAGATTGCAACATTCCGGGGCGAATCGGCATTTTCCACCTGGCTGCACCGGCTGGCGGTCAATGTGGTGTTGATGCACCTGAGAAAGAAAGGCCTGCCGGAGATATCCCTGGATGAGGCGCTGGAACCGCAGCATGAAGATGGACCGAAAAAAGACATCGGCGCGCGGGACAATGTGCTGGCCGGCTCTATTGACCGGGTGAATCTGGAACGGGCCATTGAGAGCCTGCCGCCGGGATACAGAATCATCTTTGTATTGCATGACGTGGAAGGATACGAACACAACGAAATTGCTGAAATGATGGGTTGCTCAATCGGCAACAGCAAATCGCAATTACATAAGGCACGCATGAAGTTGCGCGACCTCTTAAAACTCAGCAGAGCCGAAAAGGCCTCCCGCTAAAAAGCGGCTGAGCGGCACACTTGCCCTGGCGGAACAGGCACGAAGCGTTTTCCGGGGTTCCCCTTGCAAAGCAAGTTGGGAGAGGATGAGAAAAATGAATTGCCAGCAATTCCAGGAATTACTGCCGTACATCATTGAATCGGGCGGCAAAGCGGAAGAGGAGAAACATCTTCATACCTGCGCTGCATGCGCCGCGCTGGTGCAAGACCTGCGTTATATCGCCGAACAAGCCAAGCTGTTGCTGCCCATGCACGACCCTAATCCGCGGGTTTGGACGAACATTGAGCAGTCCCTGATGCGCGAAGGCCTGCTCCCGGAGGGTCGAATGTCCCGCCCGGGACATATAATGAAAAACTCGACCCCGATCCAAACGAAAAACTTCACGCCCCTAGGATGGTTATTAGCACTGACCACCCTGGCGGTGTTTACCTGGGTACTTCTCAGTTACCACCCGCAGTTGCCTCCTGGCCAGTTTTCAGCGCAAAATGGCAGTGCAGAACCAGCACAATTTGACGGCGACGATCAGCAGCTTATCAGCCAGCTCACGCAGGATCCGGCGGCGCGGGATGCCTATGCCAGCAACCTGCGCGAGGTGAATGCGTACATCGCGGACGCCACCAAAGCTGCAGCGGTCGATCCGGCGGACTCATCCGCGCAGGAACTGCTGCAGAACGCGTACGAGCAGAAGGAAATGCTCTACCAGATGGCAACTGCGCGCTCGTTGCCGTAAGCCGGTAAAGGGAGTCAGTGAACGAAGCCATGAAGAATTCGAACGCGGTCCCACCTCATCAACGTCACGCGCTGATGACTCTGGTTGCTGCCAGCCTGACGTTGTCCATCTCCATGTCCGCTATTGCAGCGCGCGCGCTGGATGCGCGCAAGGAAGCTAAAATTGATATCGTGACGGGCGGCTCCGTAAATATTGTGACCGGCGGGGGCTCGGTAATGTTGCGCTCAGGCAGCGGACGGCAATTGCTGGTGGCGTACACGCTGCACTCCGACAAAGTTGAAGTAGACCAGAGCGCCACGGCGGACAATCAGCGCGTGGAGCTGCGCACGCATGCCCTGCCAGACCGCAACCCATCCGCCGAGGAAGCCAAAGTCGATTATGAAATCACCGTTCCCGCCGGTGTTTCCGTGAACGTAAGCGCGACTTCAGCACCGGTCACGGCGGACAGCCTGGGCGGCGATCTTGGCATTACGTCTGAGTCCGGACAAGTGACGGTGCGCAACGTTACCAAGTCTTATGTGCATGTGCGCAGCATGACGGCCCCGGTTACTTTCACGGATGTTACCGGCAGCCATGTGGACATCCACTCAACGGCCGGCGCCGTGCAACTGAAGAATGTTACCGGACAGCGCGTAAGCGTTGGCACCACCAGCGGCAATATTGACTACAAAGGCGACTGCTCGGGCGGCGACTACATCATGACCACCCACAGCGGCGCCATCAACATTACGCTTCCGCCCACGGCGTCCGTGGACCTGACCGCGCGTTCGGCCACCGGCTCCGTGGAGAATGATTTTCCCCTGCGGGAAAAATCTCATTACTCATTTGTTCCCAGGCAGGGACGTTCCTTCTCAGGCACCTCCAATTCCGGCTCATCTTCGGTTGAGCTCCAGTCTTTCAGTGGTAAAATCCGCGTTAAGAAGCAATAGAAGCGGCCCCGCCGCCGGAAAAAATATGGTCCAAGCAGATGCGTCACCCGCAACATGCAAGCCGCGTGTTGCCGAGTCGGGAGTCCAATGCGGCGTGTGGTCCTGATTGGCTTTATGGGCGCGGGCAAAACCACGGTGGGCCGCGCACTGGCGGAAAAGCTGCGTTGCGCCTTTCGCGATCTGGACGACATGATTGAGCGGCGTGACGGCCGGACTATAGCGCAAATCTTCAATTCCGCCGGCGAACCGGCATTCCGCCGTTTGGAAAGCGATGTCTTGCGCGATCTGCTGCAAGATAGCAAGGGCAACGGCGATCTTATATTGGCGCTGGGCGGGGGAGCATTTGTCCAGGCGGAAAATCGCGCGCAACTGGAGCAGGCCGGGAGCACCACCGTCTGGCTGGAAGCTCCGCTCGCGGAATTAGAGCGGCGGTGCATGGCAGAAAACAAAGAGCGGCCGCTGGCCAGGGAACAGGAAAGGTTCACCCGGCTTTTTGCGGCCCGCCAGGCCGACTACGCGCTGGCACAGTTTCGCGTACAGACTGAAAACAAGGGCCCGCACCAGGTAGCGGCCGAGATTGAAGAGTTGCTGAAGCAGCGGCAAAGCGGAGGTAGAAAGTGAAAACAGCCAGGCCGGCTATTCTCCTGAGCATGATGATGTCCGCGATTTTGTTGAGCGCGGGAGACAAACCCAAAGAGAAAGAGCACGGCAGCGCAAAAGTGGCCGATGCCGGCAGCTTTGGCATTTATGTAAATGGCCGGCGGGTGGGTACGGAAACCTTCAACATCACCCAGACCATGAACGCTGAACACCAGCCTGAATACTCAACCACGACTTCTGAAATTAAGTTTGACGATGGAAGATTCAAGGCCATACAGACCGCGGAGATGCAGATCTCGGCCAAAGGCGAACTGCGTTCCTATGTCTGGCACGCCACGGTGCCGGAGAAAGAAGAAGCGTCCGTGGAGCCCAAGGACCAGTTGCTGGTGGAGCATGTAATTCCCGCCGACCTGAAAAAAGTGGATGTCCCGCACATGCTGCCGGTCTCAACAGTAATCCTGGACGACAATTTTTTCGCACAGCGCGAAGTGCTGCTCTGGTGGTATCTGGCCACATGCCGCCGCCAGGGCAATGACCTGATGTGCGGTACGGGAAAATTTGTGATTCTGGTCCCGCGCCAGCATCTCTCCGGCAATGCCACCATGGAGCTGATGGGACAAGATAAGGTCATGGTGAAGGGCACAGAGCGCGAACTCAACAAGATCAAGCTGGAAACCAACGGTCCACAAGCCCTGAACTGGCTCAACGATCAGGGACAGGGATCGGAGTCCTCACAGTGGGTACTGTGGGTCGATGACCGATACAGGGTCATTAAGATGACCGTTGCCGGCAGCAATGTTGAGGTAATCCGGGACTGATCTCCGCGCCGCCGATACTGGAACATCCTTGATGTCCCAGGGGGATAGTACTTTCGGCTCATCGTGGCCGTGGAAATCCAGGTTACACTTCTCCTTGCGCTCTCCCCTTTTTTTGGCACCCATCATGGCGAAAAACTATCGGTCAGACATTCTGTTCTTCTTTGGCGTGTGCATCGCATTGTGGGTCGCCTACACGGTGCGCGATGTGCTGATGCTGATCTACGTGAGCGCTTTATTCGCAGTGGTATTGTCCCCGGCAATCGGCATGATCCAGCGGGTGCGGATTAAAGGGTGGCGCGCTGGCCGCGGATTCGCCATCTTGTTTCTCATATTCATTATCGCGCTGGTGGGAACTGTGTTCGGCGTTTTCGCCGTGCCGCCTGTCTATCGTGACGCGCGTAACTTTTCCGCGGACTGGCCCAAACATCTGGCCGCGCTTACCGAGGGAATCCAGCACCTGCCTTTTGCCAGCAAGATTGATCCTGCGGGCCTGCAAAAATATGCCAGCGAGATTGCCGGAGACGCCGGCGGGCTTTTTCTGAACCTGGCCGGAGGGATCTTTGGGCTGTTCACGGCGGTGATTCTTACCGCATATTTCATCATTGACGGTGACCGCACATTTCATTGGGCCGTTTCACTTTTTCCGCTCGACCAGCAGCAACGGCTGTCCGCCACGCTGTTGCGCGCCAAGGCCCGCATGCGGAACTGGCTGATTGGGCAGACCATGCTGATGCTGAGCCTGGGGCTTTGCAGCCTGGTGGTGTACTGGGCGCTGGGGCTTAAATACTTTTATCTGCTGGCCATGTTTGCCGGCGTCGCCAACATTGTTCCCATTGCCGGCCCCATCAGCGCGGTGGTATTGGCCTCAGCGGTTGCCATTGGGGACTCACCGCAAAAACTGGTAGGCGTACTTATCTTCTTTGCTGTTTATCTTCAGATTGAAAGCGTTTTTCTCTCGCCGCGAATCATGCGGCACACCCTGAACCTGCCTCCGCTGGCGGTGATTATTGCTCTCTCCCTGGGTGGCGCGCTGGCCGGAGTGATTGGCGCTCTGGTGTCAGTCCCCACCGCTGCGCTGGTGATGGTCCTGACCGATGAATACATGGTCAAACGAAAGCCCTCCGCCACGGCGGCAGCAGCGGACTGAAGAGTAGCAATGAGCCAGGAAGCACTCAGCATTCAGCCCTGAAGATGTATGGACCGGAACACGATAGCTCCGTTGTTATCTCTATCTGCTCCTATCTGCTCAATTTCAAGCTCATTGTGGCTATAGAAAATGGTGGGGCTGAATGCTTAGTGCTGATCGCTGATCGCCTGCCGATGTTAGAATTTAGTTTCATCAGTCCCATGAACAACAAAATTCCAGTCGGCATTCTCGGTGCTACGGGAACGGTCGGGCAACGCTTTATCCAGTTGCTGGACGAACACCCGTGGTTTGAAGTGACATGGCTTGCGGCATCTGACCGCTCAGCAGGCAAACGCTATGCAGAAGCGGCCAAGTGGAACCTGGCCACGCCAATGCCGCCGAAGATCGCCGCCATGACGGTATGCGCCGCTGCTCCTGACAAGAGCACTCCCAAGCTGGTTTTTGCCGCGCTGGACGCCACAGCCGCCCAGCAGATTGAACCTGCTTTTGCTGTAGCTGGCCACGCTGTGGTTTCCAACTCCAGCGCCTTCCGCATGGCGGAAGATGTGCCGCTGGTGATTCCGGAAGTCAATGGCGACCACATTGCGCTCATCAAGACGCAGCAGTGGTACAAGAACAACGGCGGCTTTATGGTAACCAATCCCAACTGCTCCGCCATTGGACTGGTGCTGGCGCTTGCGCCACTGCATCGCCGCTTTGGCATTGACAAGATTTTTGTCGCCACCATGCAAGCCATCAGCGGGGCGGGATATCCCGGCGTTCCTTCCATGGACATTCTTGGCAACGTAATCCCTTACATTGCCAAGGAAGAAGACAAGATGGAAGCTGAATCACGCAAGCTGCTGGGCGCGTTGAACGGCCAGCACATTAATCCTGCCGATCTCACGCTGAGTGCGCACTGCAACCGCGTGGCCGTGGAAGATGGGCATACGGAATCTGTCTCGCTCAAGCTACGCAAGCCGGCGCAGGCGGAAGAAATTATTGCAGCCTGGAATGAGTTCCGCTGCCTGCCGCAAAAGCTGAAGCTGCCAACCGCTCCCGAGCAGCCGGTAATTTATGAGACAGCGCCGGACCGTCCCCAGCCCCGGCTTGACCGCGACCGCGGACGCGGCATGGCCGCCGTGGTTGGGCGCCTGCGTCCCTGCAATATCTTTGATTGGAAATTTACCGTGCTGTCGCATAACACCATCCGCGGCGCTGCCGGCGCGGCGGTGCTGAACGGCGAATTGCTCAAAGCCCAGGGATACATCCGCTGATGAGCGATCACTCGGGCGAGCCCGCCAACTTTGTTAGATCACGGTCGGCACGAGTGAAGTCGTGCCCTGGCACTTGCCCGGCAAATGGACGCAAATTGCACTTGTTGCCGCCGGTGGCCGCATGATCGTCATGAAGTTCGGCGGCACCTCCGTGCAGGACGCGCAGGCCATTGACCGCGTGGCCGCCATTGTCCGCGAACGGTTACATGAACATCCGGTGGTTGTGGTGAGCGCGCTGGCCAAGATCACGGACCAGCTTCTTGCCATGGCCTCTGCCGCAGGCGCAGGCGATCGCACAAAAGCCCTGGAGCTCTCCCGTGCGGCGCGTGAGCGGCACTATACTTGCGCTTCTGACCTGCTGGGCGCGCAGGCATTCAAGCAAATCACTTCTGAACTGGAAGCCGACTTCAACGGCCTGGACGAACTCCTCCGCGGGGTTGTGGCGGTGGGAGAGCTGACGCCACGCACCATTGACACCATCTCCGGCTTTGGCGAAAAGGTTTCCAGCAAGATTGCTGCGGCGGCGTTTTCGCAGCGCGATATTGCCGCTGCCCACGTTGATTCGCGCAAATGTATTGTTACGGACGCAAACTTTGGCAAAGCCGTGCCACAATTTACTGAGACCGATGAGCGCCTGAAAGAACTGGTGAAGCCTTTGCTGGAACGCGGCCGCGTGCCGGTGATGGGCGGGTTTATTGGAGCAACGGAAGACCGCCCACCACGCTGGGACGCGGCGGCTCCGACTTCAGCGCGGCCATTGTGGGAGCGGGCCTGGGCGCTGAACGGATTGAGATATGGACAGACGTGGACGGCATGATGACCACCGATCCGAATCTCTGTCCGGACGCCAGGCGCATCAAGAACATCAGTTTTGAGGAAGCGGCGGAGCTGGCGTACTTTGGCGCGAAAGTGCTTCATCCGGCCACTTTATTGCCGGCCATCAGGAAAAACATTCCTGTGCTGATCCTGAATTCGCGCAACCCCCGGTGCGAAGGCACGCGCATTACGGCCACCGCGCCCAAGAGCACAAACATCTTCAAGGCCATTGCCGCAAAAAAACGGATCACCATGGTGGACGTGGTGGCCACTCGCATGCTGATGGCGCATGGGTTCCTGAAAAGTATCTTTGAAGTCTTTGCCAACCATCGCTGCCCAGTGGACATGGTTTCCACCTCAGAAGTCAGCGTCTCTGTGACTGTGGATTCCAATGAGTCCATCGCCGCCATTGCCGCAGACCTCTCTAAGCTGGCCGATGTGAAGTATGCCAGCCGCAAGGCCATCGTCTGCATGGTGGGTGAAAATATCAGCAACACGCCGGGCATTGCCGCCAAGGTCTTCAGCGCCATTCCTGACGCCACCATCCACATGATCTCCCAGGGCGCATCAGAGATTAATATTAGTTTTGTGATTGATGAGGACGCTGTGCCGGACGTGGTCTCGCGCCTGCACCGCACGTTTTTCTCGCAAGTTGATCCGGAGGTGTTTGCGTGAAGATTCTGGTGCTTGGACGCGGCAAAACCGGGGCGCTGGTGGCGGAAATTGCCAAAGAACGCCAGCATGAGGTGCGTTCCCTGGCCAGCCAGGACAATCAGGACGGACGCGCTCTGACTCCGGCCACGCTCAAAGATGTTGACGCTGTGATTGACTTCACCACGCCGCACGCCGTCATTGCCAACATCATCCGTTGCGTTGAAGCCGGTGTACCGCTGGTAGTGGGCACCACGGGATGGTACCAGCACATTGAAAAAGTCCGTGAACTGGTCAGCGAACGCAATGGCGCGCTGCTCTATGGCTCAAACTTTTCCATTGGCATGAACTTCTTCTTCAAAGCGGTGCAGGCGGTCGCGCCCATCCTGAAGCACAACTATCGCGGCAGCATTGTGGAGCGCCATCATGTCCACAAGAAAGACAAGCCTTCAGGAACGGCTGTAACGCTGCAGCGTATCCTTGAGTCGGTATCCGGCGAGAAAGTAGAAGTAGCCTCAGTGCGCGAAGGCGAAACCGTGGGCATGCATCTGGTCATGCTGGATTCCGCCCATGACACAATTCTCTTTACCCACGACGCCAAGTCGCGCGTGGGCTTTGCTGAAGGCGCAATCCGCGGCGCGGAGTGGATCAAAGGCAAAGCCGGTTTTTACGAGTTCCCGGAGATTGTGGACCAACTGTAACCCCTGGAGGGCGGACACAGCGGCCCTCGTTTGATCTAGTCGAACCCGCATGGCGAGGGCTGGCCAGGGACCCGATCTTTCCCAAG
>DAHUXF010000729.1 GCA_027307295.1 Acidobacteriaceae bacterium | reverse complement strand
ATTGAACTGGAAGATGGACACGGTACTAGCCACTGATTTCCCTAAGGACGAACATGAAGAGCTTTGGCATAACCATCTGGAGATTGCTGGGCTAGCACATCAGTAATCGAGCATGTAGGCTTCGTCCATCAGTTCCATCACGTGTTTCACCGGCGTTTTCAATCCACGCTGCTCCATGCCGGCGCGCAACTGAATCATGCAGCCGACGTTGGCCGTGGCCAGCATGTCAGAGGAGACGGAAGTCACGTCATCCATCTTGGCATCCAGAATTTTCAATGAAAGCTCATTTTGCACGACGTTATATACGCCCGCGCTGCCACAGCATTGGTCCGGATGCGGCAGTTCCACCAGTTCGCAACCAATGGCTGTCAGCAGGTCACGCGGCTGGGTGCGAATGCGTTGCGCATTGGCCAAATGGCAGGGGTCCTGATAGGCCACTCTCTGGTTGATTTTTCTTCTTGGCGCGCGCAGGCCAATGCCGGCCAGGTATTCCGTCACGTCTTTCATCTTGGCCTTGAATTGCCGGGCCTGGGGCAGGTATGCCGGATCGTTTTCCAGCAGATCGTCATATTCCTTCATATTTGATCCGCAGCCGGCCGCGTTGGTCACAATGGCATCATAGTCGCCGCTCAAAAAGATCGTGATGTTATGCCGCGCCAGTTCTCGGGCCTTTTCCCGCAGACCGGCGTGCGCATGCAGCGCCCCGCAGCAGCCCTGGCCTGCGGGTATGTGCACTTCAATTCCGTTTTGCTGGAGCACGTTGACCGTGGCCCGGTTCAGATGGGAGAAGGCAACATTATTGATGCATCCAGCAACGAAAGCGACCTGGCCGCGCTTTTCACCCACGGCGGGAAATACCTTGCCGATTTCACTGAAGAAGAATTCCTGGTCGATGGACGGAGAAAGCCTGTCCAGGTCAGCCACGCCCATAAGCTTCAGCATTCCCGACTTTCGCACGAACGTTTGCAGGCCGGAGCGCTGATAAAAGCGCAGCAGTCCCGCCACCAGGCGCAACATGCGGAAGTCTGGAATAACCTTGTTGTAAAAAAAATTCCGCAGCGTGCGCTGCAGAAACGGACGCTTATAGCCCTGCTCAATCTGCGCCCGCGCCCGCTCCACACTGCG
>DAHUXF010000728.1:904-1133 GCA_027307295.1 Acidobacteriaceae bacterium | reverse complement strand
ATTGCCTGAAGCTCCTCTAACCTTTGCTGAACCAGAACGCGCCCAGGCGCGTCTCTGTTTCGGTTAAACCTTCAAATTCTTTGTCCAGCCGCTTATATTCGGCCAGATTTTGTTCGTGAAACTTTCTGAACTCTTCTTCCGTCTGCCAGTAATCCAGCGTGAGAAAGCGTAGATCAGCAGCAACATCTCTTACCAACTCCGTCTTGATGTAGCCTGCGGAACTTCGGAA
>DAHUXF010000728.1:0-894 GCA_027307295.1 Acidobacteriaceae bacterium | reverse complement strand
CCCGGTCGAACCCAAAACTCCCAGACAATCACATATTGCGGGCCAGATGCCAAAACTTTATGCCGCCCCTCCGGGGCTTGGTCTTTTTTCTACCTACCCAGGGCTTACGCCCCTGGGCTAACTTATTCCGCGCCTACGGCGCTCGGGCCGTTGTAGGGACAAAGTCATCTCGATGAAGTTGGTTTGATTAGGCCATCCATCAACAAGACCGCATGTGGTCCGAAACCGGAACCGAAAAACCTCACCGCCGAGGGCGGCGGTGCCACATGAGCTTGGGTGCCACATGGCAAATCCGTTTGTCCGCCGCCAACCTGCAACTGGGACATGCCTAATTCCTGGCTCTTGTATTGCCTGAGCGCCGTCAGGCGCGCACTGAAAATAGCCCGGTACGCCGAGCGCTCGGGCGGCCTGCCGCCCAGGCGCACACGTGCCGGGTAATGATGAATCGAACACACGAGTCCCGGGACTTGGTCTTTTTGTAGAACGGTTATCCGGCAGTTCCTGCCGGGCTATTCTCAGCCGCGCCTAACGGAGATGGATTGTTCGTGGAGGGTTCCATCGAGATTACTGCTAACGTTAATCTTCCAATGACCCGATGAACCGACCCAATCTCGCCTAATCGTCGGCCCCGACCTGCGGCTGCGGCACACCTAGTTCCTGGTCTTTGTATTGTAGTTGGTAGAGCTTCCAGTAAATGCCGCGCTGGGTGAGCAGCTCCTGATGGGTGCCAATCTCGCGCACGTGGCCTTTGTGCATCACGATGATCTTGTCCGCGCGCTGGATGGTGGAGAGACGGTGCGCAATGATGACCGAGGTGCGTCCTTCCACCATGCGCGACAAAGCTTCCCGCACGCGGATTTCGGTTTCAGTATCCACGCTGGAGGTGGCTTCATC
>DAHUXF010000727.1 GCA_027307295.1 Acidobacteriaceae bacterium | reverse complement strand
GATCTGGCTGGCATACGACAATGTGGAGAAAAGAGTTGAGTGGCCGTTGCGAGCTTCGCATTCAGTCAGCAACGGGGTGAGGAATAAAGATGCTGAAGACTGTTCCATGGTGTTGGCCGGAAGTGTTGCTGCGCACTTTCACCCGGCCTTCATGTTTGTGGATGATTTCCTGGCTCACCCACAAGCCCAGCCCGGTGCCGGTCATGCCCTTGGTAGAGAAAAAAGGCTCAAAAATATGCTTCAATGTTTCCTGGGGCATGCCGTGGCCTTGATCGGCAACGCTTACGCGCACGCCTTTGCGTCCGGTTATCCAGTCCGTGGCTGTGCGCGCGCGCAGAGTAATCCTTCCGCCGTCGCGTGAAGCGTCCAAGGCATTGCCCACAAGATTGGTAAACACCTGGCGCAGCTCACCATCAAAGCAGAACAGAGGCTCGGATGGGCGATAGTCCCGCGCCACATGGATGCCCGCTGAGGCAAGCCGTCCCCGATAAAGGTTGAGCACGGAATCCAGCAGTTCAGACATCTGTACAGAATGGCGGGCCGTTGATTGCCGGTAGAAGCGGAGCGTCTGCGTGGCGATCTGGCTTACGCGGGAGAGCTCTTGCTGCGCCAGGTGGGTAAAGTTGAGCGCAGTCTCGGGCAGCCCCGGTGAGCGCTCAATCAGATAAAGAAGGTTGGTCACGGCTTCCAGCGGATTGTTGATCTCGTGCGCAATCGATGCAGATAGCCGTCCCACAGCAGCCAGCTTTTCCGTCTGCAACAGAGCCTGTTCAGCGCGCCGGCGCTCGGTGACGTCCACGCCCAGCACCAGAATGCCGGAAACGCTGCCATCGGCTTCACGCATGGGCTGATATACATAGTCCAAAAATCTTTCTTCCAAAGGCTGGCCGGGCGTGCGGGCAAGATTGATGGGAAGGCTATTGGCCACAAACGGCTCGCCACTCTGATACACATGGTCCAGGATTGCGACAAAGCCCTGGCTCACCGCCTCAGGCAGGGCTTCCAGAATCGATTTGCCCAGGACCGCGCGATCGCCGATGAGGTCCTGGTACTGCTGGTTGGTCATTTCAAAAACATGCTCCGGACCACGCAGCAGGGCCAGGAAGGCCGGCGCCTGGCGGAAGAGTTCTTCCAGGCG
>DAHUXF010000726.1 GCA_027307295.1 Acidobacteriaceae bacterium | reverse complement strand
CCAAGGCGCCAGTGCAAACGCCTGCGAAAAAGACGGCAAAAAAGAGGAAGGCCGTCGCATGAGCACCATGAAAACTAGTCTGCTTGTTCTCTTGTTTGCGGTGGGCTGTAGCCGCGAGAAAGTGCCTGTCAACCATTCTGGCGTTGGCTTCGTGAGAAGCATCGACTGGAGCAAGAGGACATTTATTCACGAAACGGATGATGGATTTACTAGAGAGTTTAGTTTCTGCAACGGAGTAATTCCGGTATGGGAGGGAGAGCACGTAGACCTGCAATTTCGTTGGCTCCCTTGGTTCGACGGGCATGGGAACTGCGACGAGTTTTTAGGTTCTAAACATCTTCCGCCTGACTGGATCGTGAAGCCATGACCGCCACACTAGGACTCGTCAAGATTACGCGCGGCCGCGGACGCATTGCCGGCTACTCAGGCCCCAACGTTCCGGTTGAGGTGCTTTGGTGCGGCACGAATCGTCCACGGCGCAAACACGGCCAGCGAAAAAATGGGTGGTCATTTCCGCCCGCGGTGCGCGAGCTGCTTTTGCAGGAAACACAAGGCCGTACTGTGGTGCATTTGTTTGGGGGCAGGGCGGATTTTGGCATCCTGATGGATACTGATCCTGCGACCAGGCCACACATCATTGGGGACGCTTTCCTGCCTCCGTTCGCCCGTGACTCGTTTGATGCAGTCATTCTCGACCCACCGTATTACCGGATGAACCGGCAAGAGATCATTGCCCTGCTCAGAGCATCAGCCTGGATCGCCAGGCGTCACGTCTATTGGCTGCACACGGTGTGGATCGCAGCCAACAGCGCTCTGCCCTTGGAACATGCGTGGCTGATACGAACTGGTGACCAATGTGCCGTTCGGACTCTGCAAAGGTTCGCTGTACGCGAACCCAAACTAGAGCCGTTGAAGCCTGGAGAGTTTCAGCGCGGATCGGCGCTGAAGTACAACCGCTGGGCCATGGCCGGTGAGCCGCTTCCCTTCGCTGACTCGATACGTATAGGTTCAGGCCCTGCAGGGCAGCAAACTACAGCTCCGGCATGTGGACCGGAGCAAATCAGGGAAGGCGTATTTCTGGGAGACTGGTCCTGCTAACACTCGCGCAGAAGCTGGAACAACTCGGCATACCCTCCGCGGCCATGAGAACA
>DAHUXF010000725.1 GCA_027307295.1 Acidobacteriaceae bacterium | reverse complement strand
CTTCACCACGCTGCTGGAAGTTTCGATCGGCTGAGTTATCAACTCACGACGCCCTTCCACGTTGACTGTCTGCTGCACCGGGGCCGGCTGCAATTGAATGCTTATGCTAGGCATGGAAGTAACAGCCAGAGTCACGGTGCCGGTTTTTGTTGCAAAACCAGTCGCTTCCACTCTCAAGTCATATGTGCCCGGAGGAAGCGATTCCAGCGAAAATTCTCCGGATTTATTCGTCCTTACCTTGCGCGTAAAGGAAGAGTCCCTGGCTATCACTGTTACGGTGGCCGCGTTGATGCGCGCTCCGGTAACATCGGAAACCGTGCCTACCAGCGCGCCTTCAGGAATTTGCGCCTGCGCAACAACGCACAGCATCAGCAGCAGACAACCCGCCAAAGCTTTCATTGATTTTGGACCGCTCCAGCGTAGTGTGACGAGAAACAACGGGTTGCGTATCTGCATATCGCGCGTTATTGATTGCGTTCAGACTCAATACGTTGCGAGTCTACTACGGTAGGGAACTTTACTACCCGTTGTAGTACGTGAATCGAATCCAGGGAATTGGGGTTTATGCTTTCACTCCCAAGCAAGGGGACGGAAACGACTCTGGTTGTCTCCATCCTTCCGAGGGGGAAATCGGTTACAGACCTGGGGAGAACGATAGGGCAATTGGCTCACATTTCTAGTAAAATTGAATTTATGAGCGCAATCTTCCGAACTCTTGTCCTAACATTCCTGCTGGTATTTTCCGGCTTTTCTTTCGCCGCAGACGCATCGCTTTTAAAGCCGCCGCCGGGCGCAAAGGTGGCGATTGTGATGTTTGAAGACCTGCAGTGTCCGGATTGTTCGCGGGCTTATCCCGTGGTCTGGGATGCGGCAAATGCCCATAAAATCCCTGTGGTTGTGCATGATTTTCCTTTGCCCATGCACAACTGGTCTTTTGAGGCGGCGGTTTGGGCCCGGTATTTTGACAAAACGTCAGTGAAAACAGGCAATGATTTCCGCGGGTATGTTTACACCAACCAGACGCAGATTACCAAGGACAATCTGCTGCAATGGGTGCAGAAGTTCTGCGATGGCAATAAGAACTGCGTCCGCAATGTGACCGTGGACAACTGCGTCATCATTGGTTCCAATCGCGGCATCGCCTTCATGGTGGCGCAG
>DAHUXF010000724.1 GCA_027307295.1 Acidobacteriaceae bacterium | reverse complement strand
AGGTGCCACGGATAGAACCATATCTTCAGACGGTGGAATTAGCTGCTACGATTACGTCATCGTGGGTGCCGGCGCCGCAGGCTGTGTACTTGCGAATCGGCTCAGCGAAGATCCAAAGGTTTCTGTTCTGCTGCTTGAGGCTGGGCCCGATTCCGGCAAGGGAGAGGTCGACAGCGATATCCAGGCGAGATTGGCCCGACCTGAACTTTTTCAGGAGATGCAGGATACGGATGTCGATTGGCGCTACTGGACAAATCCGGAACCTTATCTAAATGGGAGACAAATGTTTTGCCCCCGAGGAAAGATCACGGGGGGAACCAGCACATTCATCGCGGGATTGTATGTGCGCGGGAATCCAGGCGATTATGATGCATGGGCCAAGGCAGGCAATCCCGATTGGGAGTATGCGCATGTACTTCCCTATTTCAAACGGGCAGAAAATAATCAGCGCGACGGGATAGACACAAGCCTGCACGGTAAGCAGGGCCCGATGAGCGTAAGCGACATTAACCCAATCAGCGCGGCAACAGAGCTATTTCTCAAAGCCTGCGAACGCCTGGGATACAGCAGAACTGATGATCTCAATAATTATGAGCAAGGAGGGGTTGGCACATATCAGGTCATTGCCAAGAACGGCATACGCGTCAATTCAGCCAACGCATACTTAAGCCAGGAAGCAAGAAGCCGTCCTAACCTCCGTATAAAGAGCTACTGTCAGGCTTCACGGCTAATGATCGAAAACGGTCGAGTTACTGGGGTGGAATATGAAGATAGCTCTGACCGGCACGATACAAAAATCAAGTCGGTATGCTCTAAACGCGAGGTAATAGTAAGCTGCGGTGCAATCAACTCACCCAAATTGCTGATGCTGTCTGGGATCGGCCCAAAACAGGAGCTAGAAACGTTTGGCATCAAAGTGGAGGCCGATCTTCCCGGTGTAGGTAAAAACTTTCACGACCATCCCATAATCCCGATTATGCACTTTTATAAAGGCAAGAAATCTGAAAAGCCGACAGCCTCGGGAATTGAAGGTGGTTTTTTTGAGAAAAGTGATCCAAAACTTGCAGCTCCTGACTTGCAGTTTGTCTTCAATCACATGTAGTTAGGTCCGCCGGGGCCACTTGACCCCAGTGGATTCATGGTGGTGCCTGTACTGATTGATCC
>DAHUXF010000723.1 GCA_027307295.1 Acidobacteriaceae bacterium | reverse complement strand
CCTGCAAATTCGCTGACGGTGTTGGCGAGATTGGCAAACAAGAGGATGCCGAGGATTACGGCGGTTGCGCGGACGCACAGACTTTCGCGAATGAGGTAGCCCAAGCCTTTGCCGGTGACGACGCCAAGCCTCAACCCAAAGCGCAGGCCCCGCAGCCTGCCGCCCCAGTTGCCGCTTCGCGCTCAACCGCAGCTTCACCGTCAACCGTAGCTTCGGCCCCGGAGACCGCCTCGCCTTACAGCGGGCTGGTTTATTGGAGCAATAAAGAACATCGCTGGAAACCCGTGCCGCTGGTTTCTTCTCCAACCATGAAGGCAGCGCGCAAGGCGGCCCGCGAAGTGAATGACCAGATGGTCCCGTCCCTGAGCAGGAACAGCACGGCTTTGCTGCTTTCACGGCCAGTGACGTTTGGACCGGACGGCCTTACGGCGGTGCGTCCGGCGGACAGCGCTACCGTGGACCAGGCGATTGAAACGGCGGCGCAGCGCCATGGCGTGGACCCGAATCTGGTGCGCGCGGTGGTGAAGGTGGAATCAAACTATAACTCGCACGCGGTATCGCGCAAAGGGGCCATGGGACTAATGCAACTTATGCCTTACACCGCGAAGTCACTGAACGTGGCGAATGCGTTTGATCCGCACCAGAACGTTGATGCCGGCGTCCGGCACTTGAAGAGCCTGTTGGAAAACTATAATGGCAACGTGGAACTCTCGCTTGCGGCCTACAATGCCGGGAGCGGGGCGGTGAGCAGAAATCGGGGAATACCGCCTTTCCGGGAGACACAGGACTACGTAAAGAGGATCACGGACCTGTATCGCGGATCGAGTTTTCGTCCCAAATTGGTTGAGACCCGCGATGCTGACGGACACCGCGTGTTTTCCAACAACGATTAACGCGCTTTCGGGTTTATTCTGTAGGTGCTTTGAAAATTGCGGTAATGAAAATCGGACCCAGGACTCCCTCGCGAACGACCCTGTCGCGGAAAACGATTGTCTTCGCCCTGGCCTGCATGATGCTGGCGCCAGTGGGCGTTCCTGCGCGGACCGTCAAACAAAAAAAACAGGCCGCGCGCGCGCAATTTGAAACCGCAGAAAATTTGCGCGACGCCCTGGATTCCAAACCTGAAGCGGAGCGTACCCGCCATGACTATCAGAACGTGATGGAC
>DAHUXF010000722.1 GCA_027307295.1 Acidobacteriaceae bacterium | reverse complement strand
CTATGCCGAGAATGAGGTGTGTTGAGGTTGTAGACACGTTTCCGCAAAACACTGTTGCATCCTGAGCGAAGCGTGCGTGGATGCGCGCGAGCAGTCGAAGGACCCCGAAAATGGTTATTGTAACAATGGTGCTTCAGGGAGTTCTACCGACAATCAGAGATCCCTTGTCTCGTGAGAACACCTTGACGCTGTATGGTGAGGAAAGCGTTGCCGGGGTCCTTCGACTTGCTCTTGCTTCGCGTTGCTCAGCTCGTGCGGCGCTCAGGATGGCAGTGGGGTGGATGTATGGAGGGCTGGCGAGGGCAACCATGCCGTGAATTTTCGTGAATCAACACGAAATCAAAATCTAATTCTGGTTCGCGCGTTTGCGCGTGATTCGCGACGAATCCATTCATCTGCATACATCCACGGTGGACCTATCCCAATCTTGCCAACCGGCTCAACTCAATCACATCCAGATGCTCCGGACATTCAGGCCAGTTGTGCACCCAGCAAACAATCACGTCGCAGCCTTTTGGCTCATGCTCGTGTAATAGAAAATTGCGGCTTTCAAATTCAAATTCAATCCGCACCCGCTGCCACTGCCCCTGCGCCACCTCGCGCATGGCTTCGCAATCGGGAAACTCGGTTTGCAGGCGATGGACCACAAAGCGGAGCCGTTGCGCCATCAGGCCAAAAGCGAAGACCACGCCGGCTTCATTGGTAGGTTCGTGCGCCAATTCCGGAAGTCGCAACGGCCGTCCATAAACGGGACGCCCAGCTAACACAGACGACCGGCGCGTGCTTTCCCAGTTCCTTTCCTTGGCGGACTCGTTTTTTATCACCGCATCGGCGGAAATCAAGGCAAGCACATCCTGCCAGTGATCATGTGTCTTGCTTTCAGGTGAGAACCTGGCGAATACTTCGGGAACCTGTTGCCAGCTCTCAAAGCGATCGACCAGGACCCGGGTCCTGAACCGTCCGTTGCACTGGTATTCCAGCATGGTGGGGAGTCTTCGGAGCTTGCGCGCTACCGCCGCCCAATCCCGCAGAAGTGCGGAATCAGACACGCGGAAGCCGATGCCTCTCACAAAGAGTCCGGCAGATTCCAGGGCCAGATGCAAACTGTGAAAGTTTCTCCGTAGGTGATGCCTGGTTATCCCCGCTGCTAGCAAATCATTCCAACTGGG
>DAHUXF010000721.1 GCA_027307295.1 Acidobacteriaceae bacterium | reverse complement strand
CAGAACGCAATTTTGCGCGACTATACGGTGGCATGGCAGGCTATCAGCACATCTCTGGCTGACAACTCCCTGGGTCCGTTGAATGAAAATTTTACGGGCTTTGCATTGGATACGCTGAAACAGCGCGTCAACGACCAGAAGCAACATGGTCTGACAACCCGGATCATTGATCGCGGCCACAAAGTTGATGCCATATTTTATTCCCAGGATGGAGCGGCGATTGAACTCAAAGACATCGCCAATATTGAGACTCAAGTCCTTGCCGGCGGCACAGTTATCCATACGGACCAGGCGCAGATAGAGTATTACGCCGTGATGACCGGAGCTGAAGACCGCTGGAAAGTACGCGTCCTGGAAAGCTCGCAGCCATAAAACTTGCCCGGAGCGGCGTGGCCCATTCACGCCGAAGGACTGGGTTCCGCCGCCGTTGTGCTTTACTTCGTCTTAAGCCTGATTGCACGTTTTTCAAAAACCATGCTCATCTCTTTGCCTCACTGTCAAAACGGGACAAGGAGCTTCCGCAATGACTCTGGCCGCCGTGGCCCAGGGCAGATGTGAGTTGATTTTTGCCGGCTCAGGATGGCGAGCACCCAGGACAATCAGGTCCACTTGCTGCGCTTGGGCAACTTGCAGAATTTTTTCCGCAGGCACTCCAAAGTCCACTAGAAAATCCGGCGTGCGCCATAGCGGGTTGCTCTCAGGCAGGCCAAGGCCGATCTGTCCCATCAGCTCTTCTTTGGAAAGTACTGGCTGGCTGGGATGGTGATCATCCAGTACCTGCAGGACGGTCAGTTCCGCGTTAAATTCATTGCTCAACAGTCCCGCGTATTGCGGGGCGTCCGATTGCGGTGAGCGATGCGTAGCCAGCAGAATTTTTTTGAGCCTCAGCTCTCGAGTATCGCAAGATTTAACATCAGGACCAATTGTTAATACCGGGCATGACACGTTACGAAAAACATTCTCTGCCACTGAACCGAGCAGCACGCGTTGAATTCCATGGCGTCCATGGGAGGCAAGCACCAGCAGGTCAATCTCATTTCTCCTGACCACATCGCTGATTACTTCCCAGACTTCGCCGGAATGTACGGGGACTTCCGTCGGCAGCCCGTTCAGCAATTCATGGATCAGCTCGGTTGGATTGGATGAGTCACCCACCGGGCCATTGAATGTAAGCGCAAATGCGTC
>DAHUXF010000720.1 GCA_027307295.1 Acidobacteriaceae bacterium | reverse complement strand
GCAGTAGTGCGGATTCCACCAACTAAAATCTGGTTTTGGCCCGCCGGAGGCACATAGTCAAAGATAAGCATTCCGTCAATGTAAGCGCGCAGGCGGTCAATAGGAACGTTGCCTTTGAATCCGGCGGAGAAATCCAGGTTCTGGGAGACTGTCTGCCCCTGGGTAGGGCCGCAGATGCGCACTCCTACGCCACTGATGGGACAGGAAAATGGAAGATTGCCAGTAACGCCAAAGGTCTGCTGTGCATGGTACAGCCGGCCGGAACCATCCCAGGCGTTGACAGCCAGAAAATGCGTTCCGTTGGCTACGCCACCCTCAAAGAGATTAATGACCGGCCCGCCATTTTGAAACACGAGCTTGCCATCAAGATAAACTTTCATGTTGGCGATGCTGCCCGCAACCGGGTTCACCGTTGCTTCAATGTGTGGGACCTGGAACACCGTGGAATTGGCGCTTGGCTGACAAATAACAAGCGTCCCGCTGGGTGGCTCATTACAAGCGGCGGAAGCGGGCGCAGAAAAACACATGATGGTGGAGATCAGAACAACAACGCAGGAAAGACCTTTAAATTGGGACTTCATGAAATGGGGCCTCAGGGACATGAGATTGAACTCGGGCGTATTTCAGACAATTGCAATTAAAAAGCCATGCTGCCGCTCTCTGAAAAGATGCAAAAGATGAGTCAAAACAGCTGCTAAAAGGACAAGAGTGAGCACATAAATACCCAAGGAGAGTAGATGCAGAGTTCAGGTGAAATGCGCTGATCACCCTGCCGTATGCTGCTCGGGTTTCAAGTCGTCAACAAATCTTCTATAATTCGCGCTTCAGAATGAACGAAACAGTCAATCCTCCCGTAAGTGAAGCCACCCCTGCGCCGGAAAAATTCGGCCCGATGGATATCACGCAAATCCAGGCAATCCTGCCGCATCGCTATCCCCTTCTGTTGATCGATCGGGTGCTGGAGATCGAACGCAAGCATAGAGTTGTGGCGATTAAGAATGTCACCATCAATGAACCTTTTTTTGCCGGTCACTTTCCCACTTATCCCATCATGCCCGGGGTATTGATTATTGAGGCCATGGCCCAGACGGGCGGGGTACTGCTGCTCCAGGAAGTTGAGGACCGCGCGGACAAACTTATTGTCTTCACCGGTATTGAAAAAGCCAGGTTCCGCCGCCCGGTAGTGCCAGGGGACCAG
>DAHUXF010000071.1 GCA_027307295.1 Acidobacteriaceae bacterium | reverse complement strand
ATCTTTCACGGGGCATGCGCGCGAACAGCATGAATCTTTATGCCCAGGACACCTACAAGGTCTCATCGCGCCTTACGCTGAATGCCGGCCTCCGCTACGAATTACCTTTTCCCGAGACGGAGATCAAAAACCGGCAGAATCTTTTTGTCCCTGGGGCGCAGTCAAAGGTTTTCTCCAGTGCTCCGGCAGGATTGTTATATCCCGGCGACCCGGGTGTGCCGGCAGGACTCATTCATGCGCAGAAGACAGCATTCGCTCCGCGTATTGGTGCGGCGTGGGACCCGGCTGAAAACGGTCGTTGGCTGGTCAGCGCTGCTTACGGCATTTTCTTTGACCCATACTACAACGGACAGGGCGGCCCATTACAAGATCCGATCAGTGCGCCGCCATTTTTACAAACTCCACAAGTCAATCTTCCTGATTTTGCGAACCCATTTCATAGCGGCAATCCATTTGCTTCCACATTCTCCACGCCTATGACGCTCTTGACCATCTCTCCTGCGTTGCGTCTGCCCTATGCGCAAGACTGGAACCTGAACATTCAGAAGTCATTTGGCCGGGACTTGTTGGCACAGGTCGGTTATGTAGGAACAACGGGCACCAAGCTGCCTCGTTTTATTGAAACTAATCCGGCGGTTTTTATACCGGGTCAGTCTACTGAAAACAATGTCGATCAGCGCCGTCTTCATTCAGGATGCACGCTGGGCAGCTCGGCCCCTTGCACATTCGGTTCTGTGGGTGAAATCGCCACGATCGCAAACTCCTCTTATCATGCGCTTGAAAGCAGCTTGCAAAAGCGTTTTAGCCATGGCCTCTCTTTCCTTGCCTCATACACGTGGTCCAAGTCTATTGACGATGTTTCAAGTTTCAATATCACTGGATCGGCTGCGCAGCCGGTGGCAGGAGAGAACGATCTCGCACAGAACCCTTTCAATCTTGGTGCAGAGCGCGGCAGGTCCATGTTCGATGCTCGTCATCGTTTTGTGCTGAGCTATCAGTGGAGCATGCCGTTCTGGAGCCATGCGAAAACCTGGTATCAGAACCTGCTGGGAAACTGGCAATTCAACGGCATTACTTCATTGATGAGCGGCACGCCCTTCACAGTGTTTGATCCGAGCGATGTCTCACTCCAGGGCACTGCACCGGAAATATCCGGCTTTTCCAGCAATCGTCCGAACTTGATTGGAGATCCGAACAGCGGCCCGCATACCGTGAATCAGTGGTTTAATATTCATGCTTTTCAGCGGCTTGATCCTGTCACCCAGGCCGGTCAGTTTGGCAATGAAGGACGGAACGTACTTCAAGGACCAGGCTTAGCGGACTGGGACTTCTCAGCACTCAAGAATATTCAAATAGCGGAGACCAAAGAGCTTCAATTGCGGGCAGAATTTTTCAATTTGTTCAACCACCCTAATTTCCGGCTCCCGAACAGCGACATCAGTTCTCCAACATTCGGGCAAATCCAGCAAGCATTGCCGCCCCGTTTGATCCAGTTAGCAGTGAAGTTTCATTTTTAAATGTTGAATGCTGGAGCGCAGGGTTCTTGTTTTTCGCCCCGACAACTCTGCGCTCAGCCCAACTGAGTGGGGTACAGTTTGCAAAGGTATGTCCCTCTTGAGTCCGCAGACCACCCCGGAAACAATCCGACGCTAGGCATTTGAGTTTGTCAGGGCGGATCTGTCCATAGTCATAAATTTACAGGCTCATTGATCATGCAGGCTTCGGTTCTTGTTTTTCAGAGATGGATACAGGTTCCTGCTCGTCCTTCCTGGTGATTAAACTCATAGCGGCTTGATACAGCTTGGTACGTAACTGATATCGTTCGTTGGCGCGCGTGATGTAGCGCACAGCGATTTCCACTCCTCCAATGACCGGCTTTACATTGATGGCCGGAGCGGCTGATAGAGCACGCATACTTCGGGAACGCGCGGCGTACTGCCATTCTTTTTCCGCCTCCCTGGCGCTCTCCGCGGTGGCTTCCAGCACGGTTTTTTGAATGGCTTCAACAATCGGGTACGGATTCTGGCTTGAGGCCAGGACCAGTGTCAGTTCATCCCAAAGCCACTGCCCTGAAGTGGAAAAATTGAAGTAGTGGCCCTCAATGGCGAAACTGTTGGTGAAAGTGACCCGTCGTCCGGTGGGATGGCCAGAGTCAGTCCAGTTGCCGGTTTCCAGCAATACCGTATGAAACATTCCGAGCTCAATGACTTCCCCGGCCACTCCGTTAATCTCCACCCAGTCACCTAAGCGGATCCCATTTTTTCCCATCAGCACGAACCAGCCAAAAAAGCTAACGATGAAATCTTTGAGCGCCACCGTAAGACCCGCGCCGGCGAGTCCCAGGAAAGTTCCCAACTGGCTTGGCGGACCAAAAATCACCAGCAGGACCATTCCCAAGGCAAGAATTTGTAGACCGGTGCTTGGTACCGCGTGGAGTGTATCGGCCTGACGGGGATCCAATCCGACTTTGCTGAGAAGACGTTTCAGCCAGCTATCAAAGAAAATACCAATCAACAAGATAGCTACAATGAAAGCAACGCCTTCCAATGCTCTGTGAATCACCGTGCGCTGCCGTGCTGTGATCACGTCCAGCCATTTTCTATAGGTTTCGGCCAGGTTCTTCTGGTCCTCAATGCGCTCCTGGAAGCTGGTAAGGGTTTTCACTGCGGTTGAGCGGCGTTTTGCAGCGCTAACACGATCGGACGAAGCCTGAGAGGAAGAGCCGGAAGAATCTGCACTCGCAGGCGGGATACGCCCTGCGCCAAGTGCTCCAGCCCTGGTTTTGATGCTTGTGGCAAGAGTGTCGCGCTTTGCTGTGAACGCGGCTGCTGACGATTCTGCGTCCTGCATGGCCTGGCCTAATTGCAGCTTCTTGTCATGCAAATCTGACCATTGCCGGTAACGGTGAATCAGCCCGCTTAGTTCGGGCGGAGTGGCAGTGTTAACGGTCGTGGTATCTGCCACATGGGATGCGGCCTCATGCTCTTTCATTAACTGCTCAATCCGGCCCTGGGTATCACCACCGGCAATGGCTAATTCCTGCTTTGCGTTATCCGCCTCATCCTGATCCAGTTCCACCTGCACCTTCGCCGCTTCCAGTTGATCGGACAAACTGTTCGCTTTGGTTCCGGTCGCTTTTGACAATTCCGAGGTAAGTTGTGCGACACGAGCATTGTCGGCCTCCAGAGATTTCTCTGCGCTCTGCAGCCTGATTTCACTTTGTTTTGCCTCGGCGCTCAACACTGCCGGATGCTCTTGTAGCTCCCGTACTCCTGTGGCGAACGCCAGGTCCATTTCGCGATCACCCAGGCGCAGAGCCTCCTGCGCCATGGGCACTTCGTCGGCATAAGTCGGCATCTGCACCAACCGTCGCGCGTTATAAAGAGGACTTTGATCAATGAAAGACTCATTCCCCGCATGGGCCGGCATTTGCGATGCTTTTATCGACCCGTGAGTTCGAAATAGCCCGTAGGAGATCAGTCCCAGAAATATAACCAGCGTGATGGTTGCAATTTGTTTCGTCTTCATAGGCCTCGGTACTTCTTTAACTCTATCCTGTTTGGCAGATGCTCAACTGTCTTCAGCCTCTACCCCTGAACTGGATAATCCTGCGGCGGTCGCGTTTTGACGGCCTGCCTGCGGGCAATGCTTCGAATTGTTGCATTGCCTTGCGCTCGGCGGCCACCTTCATGCGCAACTCCCGGCTGGCTTCAGTTTCACGGTAGAGTGTTTGCGCCACCGGGGCCGGGCCGCGCACTTCACTCAGAAGCAGGACTTCAACCTGAAAGTCGCCGCCTTCGTTGGTCACGCGCAGCATGTCGCCTATGTGGACTTCGCGCGCAGGTTTGGCAGGCTGTCCATTGGATTGGACCCTGCCGAGTTCGCAGGCGCGTGCGGCCAGGGCGCGCGTCTTAAAGAAGCGGGCTGCCCATAACCATTTGTCGATACGCACAGAGGTCATACCCTATTTTCCTTATAAACCCATTTTCCTATAAAAACGGGGCATCCAGCCTGGATGCCTTTACATTAGACCGAACAATGCAGCCTAGCCTGCATTTGCACCCGCGCCGTTCTCAATGGCAAAATACTGGTGCCTCTCAGCAAACAGGCGGGTGTGGGATTTTGAGTCCTGGCCGGGCTGGAGGGCATCAAAACAGATAAGACTACGGGCTTCAACAACCCCGCAGGTCGGGCATGCGAGTGCAGTGGACCTGCTGGAGCCGGTGGATGCTTTCAACATCTCCGTTCCGTGATTGCAGCGGAACTGAAGGCGGAAAAAATGTCGACGACGGTTGCTGCTGTTCGCGAGCGCAGTGTGAGTTGCTCGCTTGATAACTATCTCGTTCTCCCCGACCATACCATGGATGCCCGGATTGCTGCTGCGCGGCGTGAACTGGGCGCGCGCGCCGTGGTCCTGGGACATCACTACCAGCGTGATGAAGTCATCCGCTTTGCCGATTTTCGCGGCGATTCCTACAAACTGGCACAGGCCGCCGGCCGCACCAACGCCGCATACATCGTCTTCTGCGGTGTCCACTTTATGGCTGAAAGTGCCGATATTCTGGCCCATATGGGACAGCAGGTGATTCTGCCGGACCTGAATGCCGGATGCTCCATGGCGGACATGGCAGAAATTGGCCAGGTGGAAAGCTGCTGGGAACAACTGATGGCGCTGGACCTTACCGATGATCATGGCCGCGGCATTACCCCGCTGACCTACATGAACTCCACCGCTGCTATTAAATCTTTTTGCGGTGAGCGCGGCGGATTGGTGTGTACGTCGTCCAATGCGGCGGCGGCGTTTAAGTGGGCTTTTGCCCGGAACCAGAAAATACTCTTTCTTCCGGACCAACATCTGGGGCGCAACACGGCCTTTGCCATGGGCATTCCCCTGGAGGAATGCGTGGTGTGGGACCCATTTATGGTCCAGGGTGGCGTTACAGTGGAAAAGCTGCGCAGCGCGCGCGTCATCTTGTGGAAGGGGCATTGTTCCGTGCACCAGCGTTTTCTGCCGGAACACGTGGACAAGGTCCGCACACGTTTTCCCGGCATACAGGTGATTGTTCATCCGGAATGCCGCTGGGAAGTATGCCAGAAAGCGGATGGCATCGGCTCCACAGAGCGTTTGATCAAGATGATTGCAGATGCGCCGGAGGGAAGTAAATTTGCGGTAGGCACAGAAATACATCTGGTCAATCGCATGGGCAAGGATTTTGCCAAAGAAGGCAAAACCGTGATTACCCTGGATGAGTCCGGTTGCCTGTGCACCACCATGTTCCGCATCTCTCCGCAGCACCTCTGCTGGGCACTCGAAAACCTCACGGAGGACAATGTGGTCAACCGTATTCAGGTCCCGGAAGAGGTCAAATACTGGTCACGGGTGGCGTTGGACCGGATGCTGGAAATTGGCTGAGGTAATCTTTGTCAGCACCCGGATTTGTGATATGAAATAGTAACTCTTATGGCTAAAGATAAGACTTTTACGCTGGAAGAAGCGCACAAGCTGCTTCCTGTTCTACGCTCCTTGCTGCGGCGGTCCATGGAAGGCAAGGGCCTGATTGAAAAAGTGGAAAAAGAACTGCAAGACCTTAAGCACCATATTCTGTTGAGTGGTGGATTGATGGTAGACGTGGCCGCGGTGGCGCGCCGCAAGGCGGAACGCGATAAAGCCTTCCAGGAGATCAAAGACGCTCTGGCGGAAATTGACGCCATCGGCGTACAGGTAAAAGACCTGGATATTGGATTGCTCGATTTTCCCTGTGTGGTGGAAGGCGAGATTGTATTGTTGTGCTGGAAATACGGCGAAGAGAAAATTGAGTTCTGGCACGGCATGGAAGAAGGCTTTCAAGGCCGTAAACCTATCGATGAGCGCATCCTGCGCGGAAAGAAAGAAAAGCCAAACTAAACAAAAACGACCGCAGGGCCTGAACGTAGTTTTTGTCAATCTTCGGCACGGCTGAAGCCATGCCCTTACACTTGTCCCGCTCTGGATATAAAACGTGTCGATGGAGACAGTCTGAATACGAGCTTTTCTCTGTGTTCCTTTGCGTCCTCTTTGGTTGAGCCTTTACCCCCAAAGAAAGATCTGCACAAATGCCTGCCGTTGAAGTCACCAACGCTTAGGGTTTCTTGCCTTCCAGCCATTGCGGCTTGAAATCCGAATTGGCCAGCCACTCCACGGGGCCAAGCATGGAACGGATAGCCTGTTCCATGTGTGTGAAATCAATATGTTCAACATCGTCACTGGGGCGGTGGTAGTCGCTGTGCAATCCAAAGCTGGAGATGGTCTGGGCCACAATGCCCTGCTTGGCCAGAGCGTAGTTATCTGACCGCATAAAGAACTGCTGCTTGGGATGCGGATCTGCCACCAATTTAGCGCCATGCCGGGCCAGTTGCGGTCCCAGGTTGGAGCGGTCGTATCCGGTAAGCCAGAGTTCACCCGGTTTGACCGCGGAATCCGGCCGGCCAATCATCTCAAACTCCAGGTTGGCGACGATGTTATGGAGCGGCACCGGCGGATGCTGGAGGAAGTACTGGTTTCCCTGGCCGCCTGTCTCCTCACTGCCGAAGAAGACAAAAAGCACTGTGCGTTTGGGAGCTTTGTTGTGCGCCAGGACGCGGGCGAATTGCAGCACGGCAACGCATCCGGAAGCGTCATCGTCGGCGCCGTTGTATATGTTGTCGCCATTGACGGCCTCGCCTATCCCAATGTGGTCGAGGTGCGCGGTCAACAGGATGACCTCATCTTTTAATTTGGGGTCGCGGCCTTTCAGCATTCCAATCACATTGCGTGTGTTCCACTGCTTTTTACCCTGGCGAAAATTAAATTCACCCGAAACATTCTGGATGTAGCTGCCATCGTCACCGGCGGGTGGGATACCTATCTGCCGCAGTTGCGACGCGAGATAGGTTGCGGCCAGCAGTTCGTCATGCGAGCCGCTGGCCCGTCCCTGCATGGCGTCACTGGCCAGATACTCCATGGCTCCGCGAATTTCAGCGGCATCATGAGTGGCGGAGGGTTGGGATGTGGCAGTGAGAGCGAGACAGAGCAACGTACAAAAGCTGAAGATTCCGGCGCGAATGGTCATATTTTTTGTGAAACAGCAGTATACCCGCTCAGCGGCTAAGGACAAGCAGCGCGCCGCGATCATTCAATAGGAAGAAAAGATTTGCGAATCGCCGCTAAGGAGCGCCGTTTTGAACAGGTGCGGGATTTTGTGCAGGCGCACGCCGGTCCAGCTCACGCGACACCTTATCCAGCCAGTGCAGCTCAGTACGAAACTGTTCGATCATCAATGTGATCATCCACACCACTTCATGATAGGGATGGCCGACCTCTCTTTCGACCTCATGCAGGGTTGCTTCTTCACGCGCCAGATGGTCCTGCAAGAATTGCGCGCGCCGCTGGAGTTGCCGCCGGAAAACTCCCGGCTGTGCCTGCCAGGAAAGCGCCATCCATGTAAGGAAAGGCGGGCGATTGCGTTGCGTCGCCCAATCTTCCCGTTCCAGGGCCTCAGCCAGCGCAGCGCGACCCTTTGCGGTTGTCGCCAGGACGCGCCGCTCCGGACCCAAGGTTGACCCATGCCCGCCCACAAGACGAATCAGCCCCATGCGCGCCAGTTTGTCCAGCGAGTAATAAACCTGCGGGCGGGAGACCCCAGCCCAGTCCTGCACCTGGCGGCGTTCCAGCTCGAGGTTGGCCTGATAGCCGTGCATCGGCTGCTCCGCCAGAAGACTCAGCAAGACCAGGTCAGGCACTGTGAGCTCACGGTTTTTATTACTGGGCATGGTGGGCCTTCCGCTGGCGGCTCCAGTACCACCACTGGCACTGCTCGGGAGGGAGCAGAGGGTTACGGGCCTGGGCCACTGCGGCAGAGAAAACGTCCTGACAGCATATGTCCACGCGCTGCCCGGTAATGCGGCAGAGCTTTTGATAGAGCCGGACAGGATTCTGCCGCGCCAGCTGCTGCACGGTCTTGATTCCGAGCAGGTCAAAGTCGCGCAACATGGCCGGGCCAATGGAAATCAGCTCTACCAGACGGCGCTGCTGAAGCTTCATGGGATTCCTCTTGGGTTTTGACATTGGGCGATGGCTTGCCATATCATCTAGTCTAATTTAGACTAGAGAGAAATGCAAATTGAAATTTGAGGAGCAAAAACATGAAACCTGCCAATGTAAAGAAAATTACTCCTGTTCTTTGTGTACCGGAATTAGAGCCCTGTATCGAGTTCTGGACTGGGCGCCTGGGGTTCCAGAAAACGACCGAGGTACCCGAAGGGGACAAGATCGGTTTCGTCATCCTGGAAAAGAATGGAGTTGAACTGATGTACCAGAGCTACTCCAGCGTGGAGAAGGACAATTCCGCCATGGCGGCGGTGGTCCGGATGGGGCCGACTTTTCTCTATGTGGAGGTGGACGACCTGGATGCAGTGCTAACGGCGACGCAAGGAGCGCAAATAGTTATGGCCGTCCGTGACACATTTTATGGCGCCAGGGAGTTTGGGACCAAAGATCCGGCGGGTCATTACATTATTTTTGCCCAACTCGGCGTGGCCCAGCAATAGCGAGAGGATGCTTGTTGGCCTGCCCCGATGGGCTGCTATATTTGTGGTTATCAGTGATGAGTAAAATCCAGAGGCCCACACTTTATCAACGCCAGCAACTGCGGGCTAAATGCCTGCATATGAGGCCGGTTTCTAGCGTCCGGCGAGCTGCTCTTTTGCTGGTAGGCATTGTTCTTTCTGCGCTGGTTCTGATGGCTGGTTGCAGCGGCGGAGGCCTGAACGATCGCGAATATGCCTACGTGGCGGTGACAGAGGCCAGTTTACGCGACCATGTGGCCACCTTCTACAACAAGACCGGCGTGGTGCATAACGGAGAACGGCTCCAGATTCTGGAGCGCATGCAGAATAAGCGTTTCGTCCGGGTGCGGTCTCCGCGGGGTGAAGTAGGATGGGTGCAGGAACGCTATTTGGCGGACCAGGCCACCTATGACCAGTTTCAGCGCCTGGCGGAGCAGTTCAAGAGCGCTCCGGCACAAGCCACCGCATCCACAGAAGAGCAGGTCAAAGTGCATGTGTTGCCGGGACGGAAGACCGGCTATCTCTATCTGCTGAATGAAAAGCAGAAGGTAGATATGTTGCAGAGGGAGACGGTGGACCGCAATGCTCCTCCGTTGCAACTCAAGGACGAAAATCAGGACGAAAAACCGAAGGACGCTGATGACAACGTGGACGAGGACAAGACCAAGAGCGACAGCAGCGCCCCCCCGGCCATCCGCGAAGATTGGTGGCTGGTGCGTGATGCGCAGAAGCGCGTAGGCTGGGTGCTGGGCAGAACGCTGTATCAGGACGTGCCCGCCAGCATCGCCGAGTACGCGGAAGGGCAGCGGGTGGTAGCTTCTTATCCTTTGGATGAAGTTCAGGACGGAAACAACAGAGTCCCTGAATATCTGGTTCTGCTCACGGAAAACAAAGACGGCCTTCCCTATGATTTCAGCAGTGTGCGTGTCTTCACCTGGAACGCCCGCAAGCACCGTTATGAAACGGCTTATCGCGAGCGCGAACTGGCTGGAGTGCTGCCGGTAACGCTGGGCCGCCAGAATTTTGAAAAAGAGGGCGACTTGCGCACCTTCACGCTGCGTATGAAAGGGGATAACGGCGCAGCGCACGAACGTACCTATAAATTCAACCCGCCGATTGTCCGCCGTGTCCTGGCTCCCGGCGAAGAATCCCCTGCGCATAGAAAAGCCACGCACGCGCGCGGCAAAACTGCCCGGTAAACCTTCCTGAGGGCTGGCATCCACCCAGGCTGCTTTGCCGTCCAATAGGGTATGGCGGAAAAAGTAAAGCACTTAAAGCTAGAGCGGGACTACGCAAAGTATCTCTATTTTGTGGATGGCCAGGGCAACGTAGCAAGGAAAACCAAGTCTGGTGAAGGCGAAAACGAGGTCCTGGTGCACAAGGCCGTGGAACGGGACAATCAATTTCTGTATTTTCTGGATAAAGACGGCGATGTGGCCCGGTCTCCGCGGGCCGTTCGCAAGCCAAAGAAAGCAGCCTGACCCTGGCCCATGAGCGCTCTCAACCTGCTGATTTTCCGTGAAGACCAGCGGACCAGCAGCGGGCGCGAAGCGCAATCGGCGCTGCTGTCTCGATTAAGCCGTCTTGCTGCGTCCTTCTCACAAGACGACTCCCTGCGAGCGCTGTTATTGGCCGGCGAACTGGAAAGCGCTGTAGCTGGTGCTGGCTGCCTTGCCGCCGGCATTTGCGAACTCGCGTCCGACTGCATTGCAGATGCGCTGGTTCGCGGCAAAGCGGACAGCGGCTCAATT
>DAHUXF010000719.1 GCA_027307295.1 Acidobacteriaceae bacterium | reverse complement strand
GTATTCGAATTTCTTTATCCACTCTTTGGCGTGATCGAGATTGAAGAGAACTTTGCCTTTGGAGTAGATCGGGGTCTCGGGCGAGTTCAGATACTTCGGTCCTGATTTCTCGTCGGTGGCGAGGGTGCGTCCGGTGAAGGCGATGACTTTGCCCGCTTCACTCGCGATGGGGAACATGACGCGGTTGCGGAAGCGCGCATAAATGTTGGTCTCCGCGCCTTCCTTCCAGGAAAAAAGGCCGGACTTGCGCATCAGCTCATCATTGAAATCGCCCTTCAGGCGGTCGCGCAGCACAAAGCCGGAATCCGGCGCATAGCCGATGCGGAAGGTGCGGATCACCTCGTCGGTCAATCCGCGTCCGGAAAGATACTGGCGCGCATGCGCACCCTCCGGGTGGCGAAGCTGATCTTCAAAAAATTTGCAGGCCCGTTCATGCATCTCAATCAACTGGCCGCGCTGGCGCGCGTCTTCGGCTTCAAACTCTGAGCTGTATTGCGTCCGGGGCATGGGGATGCCCAGTTTTTCCGCCAACATGCGCAGGGCTTCCGGAAAGCTGACCTGCTCTTTTTCCTGGATAAACTTGAAAACGTCGCCGGACTTGCCGCAGCCAAAGCAATGAAAGAACTGGCGGCTGGCATGCACGGAGAAAGAAGGCGTCTTTTCCGCGTGGAAGGGGCATAGTCCGGTGAAGTTCTGCGCGCCGGACTTCTTGAGCTTAACGTACTCGCCCACAATGCGGACAATGTCCGCCTTGAGCCGCACCGTTTCTTTGAACTCGTTGGGGATGGCCATGGACGACTCTCTATATTGTGCTTGATCTCGCGGAGGGAACGTTCTCCTTTTTTGTGGAAATCCCCGATTAGCTGTTGAAATCCCGTCAAGAGGCCTGAATCAGAGGCAAGAGCGGTTCGTAAACTGCCGCCCATAACAACAAGGCCCTTGACGACATAGCGCGCTGCTTTTGTGTAATCTGTAATCGATGAAGATTGAGACTCGTGCTGTCCATGCCGGGCGCAAGCCTGAAGGCGGTTCACGTGATGTGGTGCCCGCAATCCATCTCTCTACCACATTTCATAAAGCTGAAGATGGCAGCCTGCCCGGCGGATATCTCTATGGCCGGCCTAATAACCCGAATCGTGAAAGCCTGGAGCAGGCCCTGGCGTCACTGGAAGAAGGCGCGGCAGCGCTGGCTTTTTCTTCCGGCAGCGCGG
>DAHUXF010000718.1 GCA_027307295.1 Acidobacteriaceae bacterium | reverse complement strand
TGTTCGACGTGGAACGACAGGAAAAATTAATCGATGCATGCTACCGCTTCTCTGGCGTTGCTCTGCCAACATAAGCGCCGTCACAGCAAATCTTTTGCGTTCGACAGCGCTTCGCTCGTTCCTCGCTGCGGCTGTCAACCTGCAAAAGCTTTTGGGACTTTGTTCGGAAGGCGACCCGGGGATTTGCGTTTTGCCGGACAGGCGGCGGACCAGTTTTTCCTATTTAGCCCAATTGTGCAATTTTGGCAGTGGGATAGCCAAGGACCGTGATGATCCGGCCGGACTTGCGATCGATGTAGACAAATGCGCGGCCCTCAATGCGGTAGTTACCTTTCCAGCCGATGGCGTAGTTAGTATCTGTTTCCTCGACGTCGATGGGTTCCGGGTCCCCATCACGGGCGAGTCGGGCAGCAAGTTGAAATGACGGGTCCAGCATCCATGCATCCCCGGTTTCGGTCGAAAAGAATACCAACGGACCGATGGTGACAAAGCGCCCATCGTGTTCAGCCGCCTGACGCTGAATGTATTTTATCTCCTTAGCCAGGCGAAAATCCTTGCCCTTCATCCATTGTTTTGCTGGTCCACTCTTGATCTTTTTAGGGTTCACGCGCGTCCTCCAGTTTCGGAGTAGAATCAAGTTCCCATGGAACTGTTCCAAAAGCTCTTTGGTGAGCTTCTGCTCTTTGTATATCACTGCTTCGACCGGATCATCATCAACGGCTATTTGAGCGGATTGTCTCGGCCCGAGCAAGTGGTTCATTTCTTTCGCCAGGTGATCGGAGTTCCCATCCTGAGCAAGGAGGTGATCGCTCAACGCACCAATGACTACCAGAAGTGGGTGGAAGCCTTTGCCGCCAACCACCAGATCCCCATCCAGTGGGCCGAAAAAGGTGTCCGTAAAGAGGATTATGTGCTGCCTTGGTTGCGCCGAATGCGCAAGAAGAACGCCTACGGAGTTTATTTCATTTTTAAGAGCATGGAACAAGGGCCCACCTTCCGGATCAGCGTGCCGAAGTATCCGACCAAGGACCCCAACCACCGGATCCTGGCGCCTCAACGCAGCCGCTTCACGCACTACTACTTCTACATCCGCGATGAAGTTCTCGGCCCCATGGTGATGCGTGTGGCCTCGTTCTTCCCCTTCCAGACCACCTATTACCTTAACGGCCACAGCTTCATCGAGCAGGAACTCAACCGTGCTCAAATAAGCTTCCG
>DAHUXF010000717.1 GCA_027307295.1 Acidobacteriaceae bacterium | reverse complement strand
TCAGCAGCAAACGGTCTGGTCCCGGTCCATCGGCGGCAATTTGTATCTTGGGGCCTTCAGCAGTGTCAGGATGGTCCGTGATCTGATATCCGTCTTTGCTTTGCATCTGTGCCTTTCTCGCGCTCAGGAAGTCAAATGTCCGATTGACCGCGATGCGATAGAGCCACGTGCTGAAATTGGCGCGGAGCTCAAAGCGGTACAGGCTTTTGTATGCGCGAAGAAAAGTTTCCTGGATGATCTCTTCGGTGTCCTGCTGGTTGCCGGTCATGCGATACACCACGCGAAAGATGCTGCGCGAATGACGGTCCACCAGCACACGAAAGGCATCGCGGTCGCCCGCCAGGACTTGCGCCACTACGGCTGCATCTGTAACTTCCATTCGTTTAACTTAGACCGGGATTGAGAGAAGTGGTTAGGAAATGAGCGGCAGTGCCAGGGGGGAGAGTGCAGATCAGTGAAGATATCAGCCGCGAATCAACGCGAAAGGCGCGAATCTTTAGATAAATCTAAAAGGATTTTTTCGCGAATTCTCCGCGTTTGACACCTCTGTTGTGGAAGTGACAAAAGGGCCAAAATATTTCCGTAATCCTTTGTTTCCTTTGTGGTTAGTGGGGTTCCACGGCTGCCGCAACACGCAATACCGTGCTCTCATCAAAGTGCCGGCCCAGCACCTGCAAACCGATGGGCAGTCCAGAACTGGTCTGGCCACAGGGAACACTGATCCCCGGAACCCCGGCCAGATCGGCAGTGACAGTGTAGATATCGGCAAGATACATAGAAAGAGGGTCGTCGGCTTTTTCACCCAGCCTGAAGGCGGCAGTGGGTGCGGTTGGGGTAACGATGGCGTCAACTTTCTGGTAGGCCTCTTCAAAGTCGCGTGTGAGCAAGGTGCGGACACGCTGTGCCTTCAGATAGTAGGCGTCGTAATAACCGGAGCTGAGCGCGTAAGTACCCAGCATGATGCGGCGCTTGACCTCAGTCCCAAACGCTTCATCGCGGCTTCGGCGATACATCTCAGAAAGCGTACGGGCATTTTTTGCACGGTAGCCATAGCGCACGCCGTCAAAGCGCGCCAGATTCGACGAGGCCTCCGCCGTCGCAACGATGTAGTAGGTGGGAATCGCAAACTCGGTGTGCGGCAGACTCACTGGCACGACTTCACATCCGAGTTCGGCCAGTTTCTGAATCGCGGCCTCGACCGCGGCGCGAACTTCTGGATCAAGGCCGGAG